>NZ_LAVM01000016.1:0-81197 GCF_001083815.1 Nocardiopsis sp. SBT366
GTACAACCGTGCGCCGGTCAAGCCCTACCGCGTCCTTCTGTGGCCTCCCCTGTGCGAGCGGGAGCCCGGTACTGCCGAAAAACGGTACAGCGTTACTGCGTTACTGCGGTCCTACCGGCCCCCGGCGCCTTGAAGCACGTGCGCACCGTCGAGCCGTCCTGCTCTGTTTCCTGCACGGCGTCCCCCGAAAGAGCGAAACGCCGCTCACACGGTCCTACCGGCCCCCAACGCCGAACAACCCCGCGCCGGTCAAGCCCTACCGCGTCCTTCCTCCAGCTGTGGTCCCCCCTGTGCGAGCGGGAGCCCGGTACTGCGAAAAAACGGTACTGCGTTACTGCGGTCCTACCGGCCCCCGGTGCCTTGACGCACGTGCGCACCGTCGAGCCGTCCATCCCTCCACCGGCGTATCCGGTGGTCCAGCCGTGTGTCTCAGTGGCTATGGCAGAAAAGATAGCAGCGAGCGGCGTGCATGTCTACATCAGCCGCTACAGGTTTCCAGTCCTGCTGGAGGGAGTTTCGTCGGGGGGTTCCGGGGAAGGAAAGGGGGCTGGCCGAACCGGTCAGTAACCGCGCCAGGCCTGGCGGTCCTGGTGGTAACCGATGATCTTCGGGTGCATCATCGTCGAGGCCTCCACCTCGCCCTCCTGTCGGTCGATGGGAAACACCAGCGCCGCGTCAAGCAGGTCCTGGTCCAGGAAACGCAGCTCGGGGGCATCCTCCGGCAGGGTCAGTTCGGGGGCGCCACCCGGCTCAGCACCGGACACCCCCAGGTAGAAACCCCAGTTCCCGAAGGTGGGCACGTCCACGTTGTACGGGGTCACCGCCAGCCCCGCCTCCTCCAGCGAGTGGCTCACGCTCCAGTAGGCGTCCGGGGCGAAGAACGGCGATCCGGCCTGCACGACCACCCGGCCCCCCGGCTCCAGAGCCTGCTCCAGCAGGGCGTAGAACTCGATCGTGTACAGCTTCGAGGTGCCCACGTCCGTGCCGTCCGGCAGGTCCGCGATGACCACGTCGAAGTTGGCCAGGTTGTCCCGCAGCCACTGGAAGGCGTCGGCGTTGACCACCTCCACACGCGGGTCCAGGAAGGAATCGTCGTTGAGGTCGCGAATCACCGGGTCCGTGGACGCCAGCTCGATCACGGCCGGGTCCAGGTCCACCAGGGTCACCGACTCGACGTCGTCGTAGCGCAGCAGCTCCCGGATGGCCAGGCCGTCCCCGCCCCCGAGCACCAGGACGTCCTCGCGCGCGCCGTCCATCGCCGGGTGGATCAGCGACTCGTGGTACCGGTACTCGTCCAGGGTGGAGAACTGGAGGTCGCCGTTGAGGAACATGCGCACGTCCCGGCCGTCCAGGGACTGGGTGAGCACGATCTCCTGGTACTCACTGCGCTCCGCGTGCGCGATCGGGTCCCGGTACATGGCCTGGCGGGCGTCCACCTCGAAGTTCTCGGCGAAGTAGTAGGCCAGACCCAGCACCGTCACGATGAACGCCAGCCCGACCGTCAGCCCCACGTACGCGAGCCGGGTCAGATCCGTGCGGAACAGCCACAGCACCACGGCCACGCCGATCACCGCGTTCAGCACACCCACCATCAGGGCGCCCTTGGGCAGCCCCAGCAGGGGGAGCAGCAGGAACGGGAAGGCCAGACCACCGATGAGGCCGCCCACGTAGTCGGCGGCGAACAGGTCGGCCACCGCCTCGGAGGCCTCCTGCTTGCGGATGCGCTGGATCAGCGTCATCAGCAGCGGGATCTCGATACCGATCAGCGTGCCGATCACGAACGCCAACAGCACCAGGGTGGGCTGGTAGGCGGAGGCGGACAGCCAGGCGAAGGACCCGTACAACAGCAGGACCGACAGACCGCCGACCAGGGACAACAGCCCCTCGACCACGGCGAACGACAGCGCCGGGCGGGCCTGGTAGCGCTTGGACAGCAGCGAACCCACACCCATGGCGAACACCATCACGGACAGGACCACGGAGGCCTGGGTGATGGTGTCGCCGAGCAGGTAACTGCCGATCGCGACGAGGGCCAGCTCGTACACCAGGCCGCAGGCGGCGCAGATGAACACCGCCAGCAGAACGAAGAACCGGGCCGCACGCGGCGGCACCGGGAGTCGGGGCCGTGCTTGGGCCGTGGTCTCGCTCAAGGTACTGCTCTCTCAGGAAGGGACACGAGGGTGTGGAAAGTGCGTCGGGGGGTCGGGCTGGACGCCAGCCCGACCCCCCGAACACGCGGACTACTTGCCGAAGCCCGAGCCTCCGCCGCGGCTGTCGCTTCCGCTACCGCCGCTGTTGGAGTTGGAGTTGTTGTTGTTCCCGCCACCGCCGCCGAAGCCGCCGAAGAAGAAGAACCCGCCGCCACCGCCGCCGCTGCGGTTGGAGCACTCGTCGGTCGGGGACGCGGACGGGCTGGGCGAGGCGCCGGACGCCGAGTTCGTGGTTCCGGCGGTGCCCGTCGCGTTGGTGGAGCTCGTGGCACTGGAGGTGGGGTCGGCCTTGGGCTCGCAGTCGGCGTTGTTGCTGCCGCCCGAACAGGCCGAGAGGAGGATCAGCAGCGCGGTGGCCCCGCCGATCGCGGCGATCTTGTGTCTGGGAGCGCGGGCTCCCCGGGTCGTTGTCGTGGCCATGTCGGCCTCCTCTTAGGGGGTCAGGGTCGTGGTCGTCGTCACCAGCTCGTCGCTCTGCGGGTAGGCGTGCCAGGTACGCCAGCGCAGGGACGCCCCACTGCCAGAGGTCAGGTGCAGCGCGGTGATCGCCAGAGGATCACCGGGGAAGGCGACGAGGAGCCCACCGGGTGAGTCGGAGGTCGCTTCGTGGATCTCCGCCACCCGGTGGGTGAGTTCGGCGCGAGGCAGCGACTCGACGATCGAGTCGAAGCGGTAGCCGCCCACCCCAGGCAGGGGGTGCTCGGCGTAACCGGGAAGCCCGCCGGAGGAACCCGGCAGGCAGGCGACCGTCTCCACCAGCGCCCCGCCGTCGGACTCCGGGCGCAGAACGACCTGGTGTGAAGCGCCGAGCACCCGCAGCTCGACCTCTCTGCCCGACACCGTGACGGTGCGGGTCGCGAGGGGTGCGACCAACGGGTGGTTCAGGGTCCAGACCAGGTCATCGGCCTTGGTGTCGACGAAGGGGGCGCTGATGCTCGCGCGCATGTGGGTGTCAGCTCCCGGGGAAGATCGTGAAGGTACCGGCGGCGACCTTGGTTCCGGTGCTGACTTCCCAGCTCCCGTGGTCGAAGCGCTCGAAGGCGAGCAGCTGGCCGTCCTCGGACTCGTAGTCGGCGTAGTCCATGCCACCCTCGGCCTTGAGACCGGTGGTGCCCTCGGAGCGGTAGGAGCCGGAGCCCTTCTCCTCGAGCTTGTAGGTGACGCCCTCAAGCTCGATGGACTTGCCCTGGGGGACCATGGTCAGGTCCGGGCGGCCGGTCCACAGGGCCAGCTCGACGTCGGGGTCCTCCTCGACCGAGAGCCAGCGCTTGCCGCCCTCGACCTCGAGGAAGTGCTCGGACCAGACGTAACCGCCCTCGGACAGGCGGAGGGTGCCGCGAATCCAGGTCCGCTCGTGGCCCCAGTCGATCATGTCGCCCGCCTTGATGGCGCGCGGGTCACCGGCGGTGTCAGTGGTGGAGGACGCGGCGAAGGGGTCCTGGGGAGGCGGGGGAGGGGTGTCCTGCTTCTGCGCCTGCGAGCGCTGCTTGTATATCAGGACCCCGATCACGATCCCGGCGATGAGAATCAGTAGCAGGAGGAGTTCGATCACCAGTGTTCCTCGATTCGCGGTGAAGCAGTCTTGGGGGTTCCCGGGGCCGGGCGGTCCTGTGTGTTCTGACGCCGGTTCGGGTGTTGTGGTTCCGCTCCTGGCCGGATCGGGTCAGGGAAAGAGGGCGTTGGGGGGAACTCGTTCGCGGGTGTCAGCGGTTGCAGGACCAGCACGTTCCGGATTATTCGGACCGTTGTCCCCCACCAGCCTAGGTGGTTTTCGGTCCTTCTGGGGGACCCGTACGCAGCGTGCCGGGGCCGCCACGGCCTGCCCGGACGCCACGACGGGGCCCGCGCGGGAGGCGCGGGCCCCGTCGTGGTGAACGGAGGCGGGGTCAGGGTCGGGAGTCGCCGGTCTCCAGCGGCAGGGAGTCGTCGCCGCCCCAACGGCTCCACGAGCCCGGGTACAGGCGGGTGTTGGTGAACCCCGCGTGCTCCAACGCCAGGAGGTCGTGGCAGGCGGTCACCCCGGAGCCGCAGTAGGCGGTGACCGTACCGGCCGAGTCCGCGCCGAGGGCGGCGAAGCGCTCCCGCAGGACCTCGGGTGCGGCGAGCAGACCGTCCGGGCCCAGGTTGGCGGGCCACTCGGCGCTGCGCGCACCGGGGATGTGCCCGGCGCGGGCGTCCACCGGCGCGGGCTCCTCGCCGGTGAAGCGGCCGTGCACGCGGGCGTCGAGGAGGAGACGGTCGGGGTCGGCCAGCTCCCGCTGGAGGGCCTCGGTGCCGACGACGCGGTCGGCGGGCCAGGGGAGCGCGGTCCGGTGCGCGGGCTCGGCGCTCACCTCGCCCTTCTCGAGTTCGCCGGTCCAGGCCTGGATGCCGCCGTCCAGGAAGGCCGCCGAGGTGCCCAGGACCCGCAGCATCCACACCAGGCGCGCGGCCACCGAGCCGTTCGCGTCGTCGTAGACGACCACGGAGGAGGTGTCGCCGATCCCGAGGCGACCCAGGGAGCGGGCGAGGTCGGCGGCGGCCGGAAGCGGGTGGCGGCCTCCCTCGCCGCTGGCGGGCGCGGCGAGGTCGGTGTCCACGTCGGCGTGCACGGCCCCGGGGATGTGGCCGTTCAGGTGGGCCTCCCGGCCGGAGCGGCCGTCGAGGTACCAGCGGGAGTCGACGAGCACGACCTCGTCGCGGTGGTCACGGAGCCAGGCGGCGGAGACGGCCACCGGCAGGGACAGTGTCTGATCGGACATGCCGCCAGCCTAGGGCGTGGAGCGGTCCGTGCCGGGACGGAAGGCCGCGTAGGCCAGCCCGGTCAGGAGGGGGACGGAGAACCAGAGCTGGTACCAGAACACCGAGCCCAGGTCCGTCCAGGGCATGGTGGCCACCGAGGCCGCGCCCACGACACCGATCGCGAACGTCACCACGCTCCGTGACACGCGCGGCGCCGCGCCGGGCGGGCCGTCGAGGAACAGCCGGGCGGCCAGGAGGGCGACGCCCATGAACCACAGGGAGAGGAAGATCCGGTGTCGAGCGGGGTCGGGTACTGAGTCGTTCCAGGCCACGAGGGTCAGCCACAGACCCGTGACGAGAAGGAGGGCGCCGCCCACCGCCGCGCGGGTGAGGGGCGTCCGGCTGGGGTGGCGCGTTCGCGTGTGTGCCTCCATAGGCCTCAGGCATGCCCGGAGGAGGCCGGTCCATGCCTGTGCGCCCGGGTCGGGTTCACCACAGGAAGCGAGGGTTTGAGGGGGTTGGTTCCCGAGGGGCCGCCAGCCAGGCGGGATACATCCGTGTTCCCCCACCCGGGCGTGGGGGCGGAGAGGTCGGCGGTCTCCGGGGCGGGCCGCCATGATCCTGCCGTGCGCCGCGTTCGTCGTGATCACGGCGGGGGGTGCGGCTGCCACCCGCCGGACCGGGCCAGCGCTGACCCCGTGACGTCCTAGGTGCGCGCCGCGTCCCGGTCCATGCGGTGGACGTGCAGGATCCACCACAGACCCAGCACCGGCAGGACCAGCGGGATGAACAGGTAGCCGCTGCCGAAGTGCGACCACACCGTGTCGTCCGGGAACGCCCCGGCGGCCAGCACGCTCACCGCCCCCACCAGGAGCACCCCGATCATCTCCACGGACACCGACACCAGCGCCACCAGGCGCGAGGTGCGCCCGGCGCGGGCCAGGCCGACCGCCGCCACCAGGTAGATCAGCCCGGCGAGCACGGAGAGCCCGTACGCCAGCGGGGCCTCGTCGAACCGGGTGGCGAGCTGGTAGGAGCCGCGCGCGGTCGCCGCGAGCGCGAACACGGCGTACACCGCCACCAGGAGCCGGCCGGGGCCGGTGCGCAGGGTGCGGTCGCCGACGGGATCGGGCGCCTCAGACAACGGGACTCCACAGCTGCTCGACGCGGACCATGAGGACGGGGAGGATGAGGCAGGCGAAGGCGATCACGGCCGGACCCCACTTGCTGCGCTCCATGAACCCCCACACGGCGCAGGCGGGCGGCAGCAGCGCGACGGTCGCAAGGTAGGAGACGAGCATGACCGTCTCACCCGGGCGTTCACCGCCGACCATCGCCACGGTGATCGCGCCGACCTGACCGAGCACCAGCAGCCACAGCACACCCATGCCCACCAGGTGGGGGACGAGCATCGGCTGGTCGCGGAAGGTGGAGACGAGACACCACACGGCCATCGCCAACGACACCATCTGAATGGTCATGGTCAGCCAGTCGACCACGCCGCCTCCGCTCGGGTACTCCGCACGTCCGCCCATGTCAGCGGACCACAACAAACTACGACGCATCGTAGTCGTAGCCGGGCACCACCCCGTACCCGGGGGAGGGCCCCGGACACCGGAGCACGGGCCGGGCCGGGGTCGCGTTCCTCGTGGGTCTGGCTGACCTCGGCCGTGATGGTCTCCTGGAGACCGAACAGCTCGGCCATCTCGACGGAGGCGATGTCGAGGTCGTCGCCGACCACCGCGATCTGGCCCTCCACGCGCTGACCAGGGCTGAGGGAGACGACGGAGAGCTTGTCGATGTCCGCGAAGAGTGTGTCCGACCAGTCGGAGCGGACCGTGCCGTCGGCGAGGACAACCGCCACCGGATCCGCGAGTCAGGGGGAGCGGTCGAGGTGGCCGACCAGGACACGCACGGCCTCCTCGGGTGAGTCGGCGTGGAAGCGGACGGCGGTCACGTGCTCCTCCTCACGGTCGAAGAAGCGTGCGGGTACCGGGACGCCGAAGTCGACCACGACATTGGTCCCGCCGAACACGGAGACCGTCAGCGTGCCCTCGTCCACTGAGACGGGGCCGCCCCGGTGGGCGCTCCGGGACACCCTCGCGGAGACCACCTCACTCGTGGGAAAGGCGAAGTCCGCGTTCGCGCCATGACGCACCCGTAGGAACCGCTCGCTCACCAGGTGGCCCTGCCTGCCGTAGAGGGACCAGAGACCGAGCGCGTAGAGGACGAAGTAGACGGCGACGGCGAAGAGCACCCAACGAAGCCAGCCCGGCCCGCCTACGAACAGGAGAGCGAGCACGGCGCCCGACAGCGCCAGCACCGACATGGACAGGGCGACGGCTGCGGTGGGCCCACCAGAGCGCACCGACGTGACGCCTTCGGCCCGCGACTCCCGGCGGAACAGACGGGGCAGGGCCAGGGTGACCAGCAGCTCCTGCTTCACGACGAAGGCGACGCTCGGCGGGAGGCAGGCGTCCAGGCCCGCCATGAAGGCCTGGGTTCGGCTGGCGCCACGGGAACGGGCCCTCCGGTAGGCGATCCGGATCGCTGCGAACTCCGCGACGACGACCCCGAGCAGGCACACCTCCAGGACGACGACGATGATCGCGGCCCGGGCCAGGTCGACCACTCCGGTGAGGACGAGGAGGAGGTTGGCGGCGATGACCACGAACGGCAGCCACCGCAGGAGGGCGGTCACCCGGGGATTGCGGAGCACGGAGTCCGTCCTTTCCGTCGGCGTCACGGAAGGGCCATGCTGGCGCCCTGACGCGGCGTCAGGGCAAGTCGGTTCGGGAGTCAGTCCGGGCTGGCGGAGAGGCGCGACACGACCCTGCCCAGGACGCGCCGCTGCGCCGGGGTGAAGGAGGAGAACAGTTCCGAGGTGAGCCCGTCGGCGGGGCCGGTGGGGCCCGCGTCCGTCACGAAGGGCCGCGCCAGGTCGACGAGGTCCTCCACCAGCTGTTCCGTCCCGGCCGACTTCTCCGTCTCCGGGGACAGCTCCATGAAGCCCTCCATGACCGGGCCCAGGCGTGGGTCGGCCCCGGCTGCGCCGGGATCGTCGGGCGCCCCGCCGAAGAGCGACATGAGCTGGAGCGCGGTCCTCTCCTGTTCGACGAGGTCCGGGGCGACGCCCTTCTCGTTGAGCACGTCCACCCAGGCCGACCAGGGTTCCAACGGGCTCCCCGGGCCGAGCCGACCGGCGTCCTCCCGCAGCCGCGCGATCATCAACCGTCGCTGCTCCAGCCTCTCCTGCTGCCGGACGATCTCCGCCTCCCACCTCTCCAGCGCGGAGCCGAGGTCGGTGCCGTCGGCGTCGACCAGCCCGGCGCACCGGTCCAGCGGGAGGTCCAGTTCGCGGAGGGCGAGCACGGACTTCAGCGCGTGGAGCGTGGCGATGTCGTATCTCCGGTGGCCCAGTTCGTCCCTCTCCGGCTCGGGGACGACGCCCCGGGAGTGGTAGAAGCGGAGCGTGCGCGGGGTCGTTCCGAGAAGGCGGGCGGCCTCTCCGATGGACAACATGGCCCCATTATCGCCGCGTGGCCCGCGACGGAGCGGGGTGACGGGGTGGTCTCCCGGAGGCCGGGTACCACCCCGTTCACTCGGGGGCTCAGCGCTTCCAGTAGAAGACGTCGGCGGTCGCCGAGGTGATCCGCGCCTCCGCCTTGCCGAACTGCGCGACCCGGACGCGCACCCGGCGCCCGGCGGCCAGGTTGCCCTTCCAGGAGTAGGTGAAGTGCGCCTTGCCGCCCACGTGCACGGGGCTGTCCAGCGGGCGGTTGCGGGCCACCTTCCAGCCGCCGTCACCGTTGGGCTCGTACTCGGTGAGGCGGATCTGCGCCTCGGCGCCGGAGTCGAGCCCCTCCAGGGTCACCCCGACCGAGACGTCGTAGTAGGCGCCCTTGGTCTCCTCGACCCCCACCAGGGCGTAGAACTCACCGGTCTCGCCGTCGTGCCGCCGGTCGAAGGCCAGGCTCGCCCAGCTGCCCGACTCCAGGGTCTGGGCGTTGTCCTTCTCGAACCTGCGGTGTGAGGGCATGTCGTCTCCTTCAGAGTTTCCGGGAGCCTGTGCGAAGGTGCCGTCCTTGACCAGCTGGTAGGCCTTGTCGCCGGGGCAGGACGTGGAGATGAAGTCGCGGTGGCCGAGCACCTTCCCGGAGATGGAGGTGTCGGGTTCCATGAGCCACTGGCGCAGCACGCGGACCGCGTTGATCTGCTCGGGCGTGATGGTGTCCGAGGGTCCGGTGGCCAGGGTGCAGGAGTAGTGCGAGGAGTTCCCGCCGGGCTGGGCGGCCTGGGTGCGGTACAGCCCGCGCCCCTCCAGCACGTACCCGTGCGGACACGCCATGAACGAGTTGCCCGTGTAGTACACCGTGCCCCGGCGCCGGGCCAGCCAGGTGCCGTTGGGGGTGGTGGGGCACCACACGTGGCCGCCGTAGGTCTCCTCGCTGATGGAGAACGCCGCTTCGCGGGAGGCCGCGGCCTTCGGCGAGAAGTGGGTCCGACGGTGCAGCTCCACCCTCCACATGGCGTGGCCGGTCGAGTCGGCGGGCGGCACACGGGTCAGCGAGGTCGCGTGACCGGCCAGGATTGCGGCGAACTGGAACGCCTCGGCCGCCGCACGGTTTTTCTGGCCGAGCGCCCGCGCGTCGTCTGTCCCGTTGTCGTGCCCCTCCGCCAGGAGAGACACCTCGACGAAGCGTTCGAGCTGCGTTCGGGTGAGGGAGCACAGGAACGCGTGAGTGGGAACCCGGTCCGGAGCCTGCTCCAGCAGGATCCGACCGGCGTCCACGGAGAGGTGGAACTCGACCAGGTCCTGGTTGGGCACCTCACGCCAGCGAGGAACGCCGTCCGAGTCCGAGCCGGTACGGGGGAACCGATCGCACGCGGGACCGAAGAGGTCCCCGAGGCAGGCCCTGATCCTCGCGACGTTCCGGGCGTCCTCCTCCCGCGGCTGGTGGATGACCACACCCGTGTCGGGTTCGCGGCCCCTGCCCGGGGGCTCCACGTGGCCCTCGGTCCAGAACCACCCGATCACCTCGACGAGGGAGTCGTCCCACTTGGGTTCGTCGGGCAGGCTGTCGCAGGGCGCGGACAGGGGAATCCCGTCCCAGTGGGTCAGCGACTCGGTGGTCGCCCACACCCGCTCCCGGCTCTGCTGTGTGCGTTCCGCGCGCCCGGTCGCGGCCCACGTTCCGTCCGCCGCCCTCTGGCGTTCGGTGCCCGTCCGTCGGTGGGACCGTTCCACGGGCCAGCGGTGCTGGGGGGTGGTCAGGGAGGAGTGCGAACGCCCCTCCATGCGGACGAGCGTGCGCTCGGTGGAGGGGAAGACGTTGACGGCCTGGACCGGCTGCCACTGGGAGGTTCCGGTCGTGTGGTCGAGGGTCAGGACCACGTCACCCGTGCGGAGGTCGCGGAAGGTCCGCCAGCCGTCCTCGGTGAGGATCTGCGTCTCCTCGTCGGCGCAGTAGCCGATGTCCGCCCAGCCGCGGGAGGGGCCGGTGTGGAAGTTGCGGGTGTTGCGCCAGTAGGTCAGGCAGGCGGAGTGATCCTTGTTGGCGAGGTTCTGGTCGCCGCTGTCGTAGTGGATGACGAGACCGGAGCGGGGGTTGGCCTGCTCGGCGGGGGAGGCACCCCAGCCCAGATCGGACCTGGACACATATTTGCTTGGTCGAGGCATACACCTATTGTCCCCTGCGAGGACTTCTCTACGTGGTGAATCCGTGACAACGGGCTATATGTGAATAGGGTGATCTCTGAGCCAGGAATCCCTTTTGCGAATTCTGTGGCCGGAGTGGTTATCGGGGCCAGAGGAACACCACGGCCTCCGCCGCGACCAGGTGTGCGTCGGCCTCACCGAACTGCGCGGCCCACACCTCCACGCGATGGCCCGGCTCCAGCCGGTCCTTCCACGCGTACGTGAACCCCCCGTGCCCGAACCCGTGGGTGGTGACCTCCACCGGCAGGTCCCGGTGGGTCCGCCACCCTCCCGAGCCGTCGGGAGCGAGCTCGACCGCCCGCAGTCGCACCTCGTGATCCGGGGTGATGTTGGTCAGCGTCACCCCCACCGAGAGGTCGTACAACGCGCCGGAGGGTTCGTCGGCCCCCACCAGCTCGGCCGGGTCCGCCGGGGCCAGGCCGTCGCGGAGGTCGAAGCCGATCCGGTGCCACTCCCGTGGCTTCAGGGCCTGGGCGGTGGTCTTGACGAAGCGTCGGTAACCGGGAGTCGGGGGCATGGCAGTTCCTCGCGTCGGGGTCGGGTGGCCCTGCCACCTGCGGTCACATCAAAAAGTAATCGAGTAGGCACCGTTCGTGCGTGTGGCGGTGTGGGCGCGTCCCGAGCCGGGTGCGCCACGATGGGGGGACCGCCCCTCGAAAGGTGTGACCATGCGCTCCGCCCACTCCGTCAGCGCCGTCCGGCAGGCCGAACAGGCGCTCATGGCCCGACTGCCCGAAGGCGCGCTGATGCGCCGCGCCGCCATGGGCCTGGCCGTCCACTGCGCCCGCCTGCTGCCCCGTGTCCACGGCGCCCGCGTGACCCTGATGGTCGGCGGCGGCGACAACGGCGGCGACGCCCTCTTCGCGGGGGCGGACCTGGTTGCGCGCGGTGCCTCCGTGCGCGCGGTGCTGGCCGGGAGGCGCGTCCACCCCGAGGGGTTGGCCGCGCTGGTGGCGGCGGGTGGCCGGGTGATCGAGGGTGTGACCACTGGGGCTCATGGGGCCACAGATATTTCTGAGACTGGTGGGGATGGTGGTCCGCAGATCACAGTCGAGGCGGAGTCGGCGCTCCTGGAAGCCGACCTCGTCGTCGACGGTCTCGTCGGGATCGGGGGGCGCGGTGGCCTGCGCGAACCCTACGCGGCGCTCGCCGCCCTGGCCTCGGACTCGCGCGCCGTCGTGGTCGCGGTGGACCTCCCGAGCGGAGTGGACGCCGACACCGGGGAGGTCGCCGGGGAGGCCGTACGGGCGGACGCGACGGTCACCTTCGGCACGTACAAGCCGGGGCTGTTCGTGGATCCGGGGGCCGGGCGGGCCGGGCGGGTGAGCCTCGTGGACATCGGGCTGGGGCCGGAGCTGCCCGACGCCGACCTCGTCCGTCCACAGCCTGTGGACATCGCCCGGCTCCTGCCGATCCCCTCCGCCGAGGACGACAAGTACCGCCGGGGCGTGCTCGCCGTCCGCGCCGGATCCGACCAGTACCGCGGAGCCGCCGTCCTGTGCGTCGGCGGCGCGCTGCGAACCGGGGTGGGCATGGTCCGCTACGGAGGCGGTGAGGACGTCCTCTCCCAGGTGATCTCGCGGTGGCCGGAGGTCGTGGGGCTGCACTTGGACCCGACGAGCAGCACGGACCTCGCCCCGGGACGGGTCTCGGCGGTGGTGGTCGGACCCGGTCGCGGCACCCACCCCGCCAACGCGGACGAGCTGCGGGCGCTGCTGGAGAGCGACGTCCCGGTGCTGCTCGACGCCGACGCGCTCAACCTGGTGTCGAGCAGCGTCTCCCTCACCGAACTCGTGCACCTGCGGAGCGCGCCGACACTGCTCACACCGCACGCCGGCGAGCTGTCCCGGCTGCTGCCGGACACCGACCGCGCCGAGATCGAGGCGCACCGGCTGGCACAGGTCACCCGCGCCGCGAAGCTGTACAGGTCCACGGTCCTGCTCAAGGGGTCGACGACGGTGATCGCCCACCCCGGGGAGCGGACGGTGGTCAACCCCACGGGCACCCCGCTGTTGGCCACGGCCGGTTCGGGCGACGTGCTCTCGGGGGTGGCCGGGGCGCTGTTGGCCTCGGGCCTGTCCGCGCAGGACGCCGCGATGTGCGCCGCCTACCTGCACGGACGGGCGGCCGTGCTGGCCCGGGGCGGTGCGCCGATCAGCGCCTCGGACCTGTTGGACGCGCTGCCGCTCGCCGTCGCGGAGCTTCGGCGCGCGGCCGCCTGAAGCCGTCAGGAGCGGGAGCGGGCGGCCTCCAGGCCCAACTTGACGATGTCGGTGATGAAGTAGTCGCCGGGGTCGCGCGCGTCGCGCAGCAGGTGCAGCTTCGCGTCGTCGACCCACATGTACTCGGTGTGCTTGTCCGCCTCCAGGACCGGGGCGGTGAGGTCGCCGTCCACGCGGACCAGGTAGTCCACCTCGCGGCGGGTCACGCCGTCGCCCGGGTCCCAGTCCAGCCGGTACAGCTCGGCGACCACGGCCGACAGGGTCCAGCCGGTCTCCTCGTGGATCTCGCGGGCCAGGGCCCCGAGCATGGTCTCGCCGTCCTCCACGTGGCCGCCGACGACGTCCCAGCAGTTCGGGAACACCTTGCGGGTGGCCGACCTGCGCTGGGCGAAGGCGCGCCCCTGGGCGTCGACGACCACGGCCCCCGCGACCCAGCGCTCCCCGTCGGCGGTGTCGGGGAAGGTGATCCCCTCGGCGATCTCCACGTTCACGGTGCTCTCCTTCACGGGTGGTCCTGTGCGGGGGTCCCCTCGGGCGCGGAGCCTCGGCGGGGCAGGCGCAGCGTGAGCAGTTTGGCGCGCGGTGCGAGCGTCCCGGCCAGGTCGAACACGCCCTCGGTGCGGCTGCGGTCCTCGTCCAGCACGGAGAACAGGTTGACGCCCAGGTAGAAGGTGATCGCCGCGTTCGCGACCTCCTGGGCGGGCAGCAGCCGACCCAGGGCCGACCCCCCGAGCACACGATCCCACTCCCCGGCGATGAAGTCGATCCAGGGGCGGGAGCGCTGGTTGATCTCCGCGCGCAGTTCGGGCTTGGTGACCGCCGCCGCGACCAGCTCGGAGAACTCGGCGATGTAGCCGCGCTCCAGGTCGGTCCGGTAGACGCGGGTGGCCACCTCCACCAGCTCCTCCAGGGTGTGGGCGGCTCCGGCCATCTCGCGGTACAGGGCCATGCGCTCGGCGCTGGACCTGTCGAGCGCCGCGAGCAGGAGTTGGTCGACCCCGCCGAAGTGGTAGAAGACCAGCGCCGAGTTGGCCTCCGCGCGGGCGGCGATCGCCCGGGCCGAGGCTCCGGCGTAGCCCTCCTCGCGCAGGACCTCGCTGGCCGCCGTGATCAGGCGGTCCCTGGTCTCGGCGCTGTTCTTGCGGCTCCCGCCGCCGGTCCTGGACATGGTCCTCCCTCTGGTCGGGGTTCATCATACGGTTTAATCAAGTGATTAAATCGTGTGCTTTAATCATGTCGTCAAAGTGCGACAGCGAGGAGTGCCACAGTGACGCAGCCCCCCGAGTTCTCCGCCGCCCCCGAACCGGGGCGGGATCCCGAGACGAGCCATCCCCGCGACGCCGAGATCGCGGAGCGCTGTGCGGCCCCCCACCGCTCCTTCGAGCCGATCCGGGGCGTCCCTGCGGACGGGGAGGGCCTCCCCAGGCCCTCGACGGCCCGGTGGGTCCTGGCCGGGATCGTCCTCGCCGCCTTCGCCGCCCTGCTCGCCGTACGGGTGACCAGGTTCGGCGGCCTCGACCAGACCGCCCTGTTCTACGTGGGGCTGCCCGCGTTCCTGGCCCTGCTCGTGATCCTCTGCGTCCGGGCGCGCGGCGGGCTCGGCGCGGCCATGGCCGTCACCACGGTCTGCCTGCTGCTGGCCGGACCGATGCTCGGCGAGGGGATGGTCTGCCTGGTCATCTCCGCCCCGCTCATCTACGGCGTCGTCGCCCTGGTCGCCTGGGTGGTCGCCTCGCTCCGGCGGCGCGGCCGACGCCACCCCCACGCGATGCTGGCCGTCCCGATCCTGTTCGCCCTGGCCATGGAGGGGATCGGCGGGTTCTCCCTGCTGCCGCGCGAGGACTCCGGAACGGGTTCGGTCCTGGTCGGCGCGACCCCCGCCGCGGTCGCGGCCGCGCTGGCGGCCCCGCCCGGGTACGACGCCCCCGACGCCTTCCTGCTGAGCGCTGTCCCCTTTCCCGAACCGGTCGAGGCGCTCGGTTCGGGCCTGGAGGTCGGAGACACCAGGACCGTCCACTTCACGCCGCGCCGGACCCTCGCGCCCGGCGCGGAGCCCACCCCGCGCCACCTGGGGCTGGAGGTCGCGGAGAGCGACGTGCGCGCGGACGGCGGCCGGGTGGTCTTCGAGGTCACCGAGGACACCGCCTTCGCCAACTGGATGGAGATGGAACGCGCCGTGGCCACCTGGCGGGGCGAAACCGACGGGACCCGGCTGGCCTGGGAGATCGAGTACACCCGCACCTACGACCCCTCCTGGTACTTCGGGCCGGTGCAGTCGCACGTCACGGGCCTGGCCGCCGACTACCTCGCGCGGACCTTCCAGGAGGAGGCCCAGGCGCTCACGGGTGGGGAGCCCCGGCGTTGATTCCCGCACTCACCCCCGCCCCGGAACTCCCCTCTCTGCTGGTCCGGGGCGCGGGCCTGCTCCTGCCGCTGCTCGCGGTCACCGCCGCGTGCCTGTGGCGGGCACCCCGGCCCCGGGAGGTCGCTGCGATGATCGTCGCCTCCGGCTGGGCGCTGTTCACCCTCCTGCCGCTGAACCTGATCGCGCTGCGGGCGGGCTGGTGGTCCTTCCACGCGCAGGGCGCCGTGTGGCAGGGGCTGCCGGTGGACCTGCTGCTGGCCTGGGTGCTGCTGTGGGGCGCGCTGCCCGCGATCATGCTCCGGATCCTCCCGGTCCCGCTGGTCACCGCGGTGCTCGTGTGGCTGGACCTGATCCTCATGCCGCTGGCCGAACCGGTGGTGGTGCTGGGGCCGCTCTGGCTGCTCGGGGAGTTCCTGGGCGCCACCCTCTGCCTGATCCCCGCGCTGCTGCTCGCCCACTGGACCCGGCGCGGCCAGCTGGTCCACGCCCGGATGTGGACACAGGCGGTGCTCGCCCTCGGCCTGATGGTCGTCCTGCCGGTGTACGTGCTCGCCACCGCCCCGGCCGGGCTCGCATGGACACCGACCACCTCCTGGCGGTGGTGGACCGCCTCCCCGGAGACCCTGACCGCCGGGGCGCAGGTGCTCGCCCTGGTCTGCCTGCCCGGTCTCGCGGCGGCACGGGAGTTCGCGGCGGTGGGCGGCGGGACACCGCTGCCCTACGACCCGCCCGCACGGCTGGTGACCAGCGGCCCCTACGCGTACGTGCGCAACCCGATGCAGCTCACCGTCACCCTCCTCTACCTGGTTTTGGGCCTGCTCCACCCGCCGCTGCTGCTCGGTGTCCCGGTCGCCCTCGCCTACGGGGCCGGGTTCGCCGCCTGGCACGAGGGCGGGCAGCTGCGGGCGGCCTTCGGCTCGGACTGGGACACCTACCGCGCGGGGGTGCGCGCGTGGCTGCCGCGATGGCGGCCGTGGCCCGGGAGGGCGCGGGGCACCCTGTACGTGGCGGCGGACTGCGGCCCGTGCCGGGGCGTGGGCGCCTGGCTGGCGGCGCGCGGACCGACGGCCCTGACCCTGCTCCCGGCCGCCGAGCACCCCGAAGTGCTGTACCGGCTCACCTACGAGACCGCGGAGGGGGTCCGGTGGAGCGGCGTCGCCGCCCTGGCCCGGTCCATGGAGCACCTGCACCTGGGGTGGGCGATGGCCGGGTGGGCGCTCTCCCTGCCGGTGCTGCGCCACTTCGTCCAGCTGTGCGGGGACGCCTTCGGCGTCGGGCCGCGTCCCTCCAGGAAGCCGGACACACCGGCCATCTTGTCCAGTTCGGGCTGACGCGAGCCCACACCTGAACAATCGCCGCGAACTCACATGTTCCACGGGACCCCCTCGCCGTTATGCTCGGGCGGGGCCGCGCCTCCCTTCGGAAACGCCCGGCCCACACCGCACCCAGCCCCCCGGTACGAGGAAGTCCATGGAAGAACAGGCGATGCTCGCGCGCGACCTCGTGCTGCGCGTCTGTGCCGGTCCCACCGAGTTCGCTCCCCAGTGGCTCCGGGCCAGGGGCAAGGTCACCGCCCCCTTCGTGGTGGCGCGCGACCGCGACCTCATCCGGGGCCTCGTCGAGGCCGGACGGGCCCTGGGGGTCGACCGGCTCCTGGTCTGCCGCACCCGCGCGGAGTACTCCTACGACCCGGTGACCGAGGTGCCCCTCGACACCGACACCCTCATCGACCTCATCCGGGGGTGGGGGCCCACGCCCACCGACTTCCTCGTGTGCGTCGAGGACTTCTCCGCCGCCGTGCTGGTCTCCGCCAGCGAACTCACCGTCGCCGCCGGTCCGGTCGACTTCGTCCGCGAGATCGTCGGCCCGGACATCCCCGGGGTCCGCGCGAACTTCGCCACCAGGGCCCTGGACGGCAACCGGCCGGACCTGCTCCGGGCCGCCCAGCACTACAACTGCGTCGATCCCGGCGCCCGGCACGCGCGCGCCCCCCGCAGCCCCGGACCCGACCTGGCCGAACGGCTCGCCCGAAGAGCCGAACGCGCCCGCGGGCGCAACCCCGGAACGGTCCGGTTCCTGCGCGCTCTGCGCGGCACCTGGGGCTGGGCCATGCTCGGCGTCCTGCTGCTCGCACCCCTGGCGGTCCCGGCCCTGGCCGCCGCCCCGCCCGCCCTGTTCCTCACCTACCTCCTGCTCTTCCAGCTGGCGCTGCTGGCCCGCTCCCGGACCGTCTCCTTCGCCACCCTGCTGAGGGTGGCCGCGCTCGGGGCCCTCCTGCTCTGGCCGCTGGCACTGGCCTCCGCGCTGGTCAGCGGAGCGCTCGGGTGGGACATCGACGACGTGCTCAGCCAGACCTATGTGGCCGTCACCGTCGAGGAAACGGGCAAACTCCTCCCGCTGCTCCTCCTCGTGCTGCTCGCCCGCCGCCGCGTGCGCCGCCTGTCCGCAGTGGACTTCCTCCTCCTGGCGGCCGCCTCCGGGGCCGGGTTCCAGCTGGCCGAGCGGCTGTTCGTCGGGATCTCCGCGCCCCTGGCCGACCCCGTCACCGGGCTCGTGAGCGGGGCCGCGCCCGAACCGTACGCGGGGCACGCCGTCGCCACCGGCCTCATCGGCGCGGCCCTCGGTCTGGCGATCGTCGGACGCCGGTACGGGGGCTGGCTGTGGCTGCTGCCGGTCCTGGCCACCTCACTGGTGTTCCTGGACCACCTGGACGTCAACGCCCGTGCCGCCGGGGCCCGGCTCGACGCGTTCTCCACCTTCGTGCACACGCTGTTCGGCGGCGGCTCGCTGACCCCGTGGCTGCTGCTGCTCGCCCTGCTGTTCGCGGTGGCGATGGACTACCGGGTGATCGCGACGGCGGCGGAGACCACGCCCCCGCTGCCCGGCCGGACCCCGCTGCCGGGGCTGCGCCGGTGGGCGCACGGCAGGTCGGTGGCCCTGCGGGTGCGTATCCCCGCCGACATCGCCCCGACCTTCCGCCGGATCGCGCTGTCCTGGGTCAACCTGCCCGCCACCCTCGCCACCACGGTCACCACCATCGCCCACGAACTCGCCACCGCCACCATGGCCGCCAAGCAGGGCCCGGGCGCGCTCGGCGACGCGCTCCGGTTCCTGCGCTGGCGCCGGGCCAACGCGATGGGTGAGGCCCGCTCACGGGGGAGGAACTGGCGCCGCTACCCCTCCGAGGAGGAGCTGGCCGACAGCGCCCGCGACCTGGCCCGGAGGATCGGCCTGGCCGGAACCGGGGGCCTGCTGGTGGCCGCCACCGCGCTGCTCGCCCTCGGCTCCGGACCCGTGCCGGGCGCGGTCCCGGAGGGAACCCCCGGCTACGCGGTACGGGCGGTGGAGCTGATTCTCGGCTGGCTCACGGCGGCCGACACCGCCACCCTCGTGTGGACCGCACTCGTCGGGCTGGCGGTGCTCAGCCTGCTCACCATGGGCAACGCCGTGCCGCACGCCCACCCGCGCATGGGCGAGTTCCTGCGGGCCCCCACCGCCAACACCGGCGCCATCCTGGGGATGCTGGCCCCCGGTCAGGTCGGGTACGCGTTCCTGGGACTGGTCGGTCTCATCCTGCCCGCGAGGGTCAACCGGCTGATCCGCCGCTGAACCGCAGGATCGTCCGGGCCCGTTCGATGACGGGGGCGTCGACCATGCCCCCCTCGAACCCGAACGCGCCGCCGCGCGCCTCGGCCGCCGAGAGCACCCGGCGGGCCCAGGCGACCTCGTCTTCGGTCGGCAGGAAGGCCGAGCGGACGGCGGGCACCTGCCGGGGGTGCACGCACGCCTTGGCGTCGAAGCCCGCGTCCGCGGCGTCGCGCGCCTCGTGGCCCATCCCCGCGACGTCCTCGATGTCGGTGTACACCGTGTCGATCGCGAACCGGCCGGACGCCCGCGCGGCGAGCAGGACCGTCCAACGGGCGTGCTCGGCCACGGGCGTCCGGCCCCGGCCGGGACGCTGGCGCCCGCCCAGGTCGGCGGCCAGGTCCTCCCCGCCCCACATCAGCGCGACGCAGTTGTCCGCCCGGGCGATGGACGGCGCCTCCAGGACGCCCGCCGCCGTCTCGCACAGGGCGATGACGGGCCGGGGCGCCAGCGCCTCCACCTGCTCCCGGGAGGCGGTCATGGGCAGCATCACGACGGCGTCGGGCAGGTCGGCGAGGGCACGGACGTCGTCCTCGTGCCACCGGGTGCCCACCGCATTGACGCGCACGACGATCCGTCCGGTCCCGAGCTCGCGCAGGGCGTCGACCGCGTGCCCGCGCGCGACCGCCTTGTGCTCCGGGGAGACCGCGTCCTCCAGGTCGACGATCACGGCGTCCGCGAGCCCGGCCGCGCCCCGGACGCGGTCGGGCCGGTCGGCGGGGCAGAACAGCGGTGCGGGTCCGGGCCAGGGGAGGGGGCGGGTTCGCGAGGGCATCAGTCCAGCCCGCCGCGCTTGACCAGCTGGGAGACGATGACGTTGCGCTGGATCTCGTTGGTGCCCTCGCCGACGATCATCAGGGGCGCGTCGCGGAAGTAGCGCTCCACGTCGAACTCGGTCGAGTACCCGTAGCCGCCGTGCACGCGGATCGCGTCCAGGGCGATCTCCATCGCCGCCTCGGAGGCGAACAGCTTGGCCATGCCCGCCTCCATGTCGCAGCGCAGCCCGGCCTCCGCCTTCTCCGCCGCGTTCAGGATCAGCTGGCGGGACGCCGTGAGCTTGGTGGACATGTCCGCGAGGTAGTTGCCGATGGACTGGTGGCGCCACAGCGGCTTGCCGAAGCTCTCCCGCTCCTGCGCGTAGCGGAAGGCGTCGTCGAAGGCCGCGCGGCCCACCCCCAGGGCACGGGAGGCCACCTGGATGCGGCCGGTCTCCAGCCCCTTCATCATCTGCGCGAACCCCCGGCCCTCCTCGCCTCCCAGGAGGGCGGAGGCGGGGGCCCGGTAACCGTCGAAGCTGAGTTCGCAGCTCTCGACCCCCTTGTAGCCGAGCTTGGGCAGGTCCTTGGACACGGTCAGCCCGGGGCCGTGCTCGACGAGGAGGATCGAGACGCCCCGGTGCTTGGGCTCGGCGGCCGGGTCGGTCTTGCAGAGCAGGGCGATGAGCTGGGACCGGCGGGAGTTGGTGATCCACGTCTTCGTCCCGTCGACCACGTACTCCTCGCCGTCACGGCGGGCGACGGTCGTCATGGCCTGGAGGTCGGAACCGCCGCCGGGTTCGGTCAGGGCCATGGTCGCCCGGATCTCGCCGGTGGCCATCCTCGGCAGGTAGTGGTCCTTCTGCTCCTGGGTCCCGTAGGCGAGGAGCAGCTTGGACACGACGGTGTGTCCGCCCATGGCACCGGCCAGGGACATCCAGCCGCGGGCCAGCTCGGCCGTCACGAGCGCGTAGCAGGGCATGGACACACGGGAGTCGCCCCAGGGTTCGGGGATGGCCAGGCCGAAGACCCCCATCTCCTTCATCTGCCCGATGAGCTTCTCCGGGTAGGTGTCGGAGTGTTCGAGGTCGCGTGCGACGGGGCGCACCTCGCGATCCACGAACTCGCCGACCAAGGAGACCACGGCCTGTTCTTCACTGCTCAACTCGGTCATCGCGGGTTCCTTCTCTGCTTCTTGCCTGTGACTGTGCCGGTGCGCTGGCGGCCTCGGCTGGCTGGTGGTCGTGGTGGGCGGTGGTCGTGGCGGGGTTCAGGGCGCGAGGACGGCGGACGCGCTGATCGATGTGGGACCGCCCTCGGCCGAGGCGGACAGCACGAGCTCGTCGCCGTCGACGGCGTGCCCGTCGGCGATCACCCGCTGGCCCGAGAACACCGGCGTGTGCAGGCGGAACGCGAACGACTCCACCATGCGGTCCGGGTAGGCCGTGCGGGGGATCTCCATCAGGAGCAGGGCCAGGAGGGGGCCGTGCACGACCAGCCCGGGGTAGCCCTCCACGTCCGTGCAGTAGGGGAGGTCGTAGTGGATGCGGTGGGTGTTGTAGGTCAGGGCGCTCACCCGGAACAGGAGGGTGGGGTCGGTGTCGAGCACGACCCGTGTGGTGCCCGGCGGGGGCCCCGCGTCCGTTCCGGCGAGTGCCTCCTCGGGCAGCGTCGCGGGTCGCTCGGGCGAGCCGCCCCGCGTCGGGCGCCGGTCCCCGGAGGGCTGGGAGCGGTAGACGACGTCCTGGTCCTCGACGAGCAGCACCTCGTCCCCACGGCGGAACCGGGAGCGCACGGTCACGAACACCATCTCGCCGCTGCGTCCCCGCTTGACCTCGACCCGTTCGAGCGAGGAGTCGCGGGTGACCTCGTCCCCGATCCGAATGGGTGCGTGCCAACGTACGCGTGCGCCCGCGAACATGCGGCGGCGGTCCGGGACGGGTGGGAGGAAGGCCCCCTCGGCGGGGTGCCCGTCCTCGCCCAGGTCAGACCGGGACGGGTGGTCGAGCAGGTGGAACCAGTGCCACATCGGGGGCAGTGGGTCCCCGGGCGCCAACCGCGTCGGCAGGTCCAGCGCCCGGGCGAACGCCTCACCGGGCCACGGGTCGACGACCCCGGTGACGCTCACCGGCGCGGGGTCCCAGCCCTCGACGGCCTTGCTGAGAAGGGACATGCGTGTTCCTCCGTCTTTCTCTCTTGTGGTCGGTCAGAGGCCCAGGACCCAGGAGGCCAGGGTGAAGATCGCCAGTGGGACCAGGGCCATGGCCACGAGGTTGAGCCAGACCCCTCCACGCATCATCTGACCGATGGTCACGTGGCCCGAGGCGATCGCGATGGCGTTGGGCGGGGTCGCGATCGGCAGCATGAAGGCGAACCCGGCGGCGAAGACGGTCGTCATCACCAGCAGCAGCGGGTCGTGTCCCAGGCCGGCCGAGATGCCGGCCATCACCGGGACGTACGTGGCGATCGTGGCGGTGGTGCTGGTCAGCTCGGTCAGGACCAGGATCAGTACGGCGACCACCACGACCGTGACCACCACCGGGACGCCCGAGAGGAACGCGACGTGTCCGCCCAGCCAGTCGCTCAGCCCGGTGTGGGTGATCATCGCGGACATGCTGAGGCCGCCGCCGAACATCAGCAGGATTCCCCAGGGCACATCGGCGGCGTCCTCCCAGCGCATCAGCATCTGGCCCCGGCGGGCGTGGACGGGCAGGACGAAGCAGGCGATCGCGGCGACGACGGCGATGCCCGCCTCCGAGACGCGCCCCAGCCACGGTGCGAGCTCGGCCAGCGGTGCCCAGCTCGCGAGGAAGGGGACGAAGACCCACGACAGCGCGGTCGCGGTGAACAGGGTCGCGATGATGCGCTCGCCGCGGCCCATGCGGCCCAGATCGCGCAGCTGGCTGCGGACGAGGTCCTCGCCGCCGGGAATCTCCGTGATGCGCGGGGGGAAGACGAACCGGGTCAGCAGGAACCAGGCGATCACCAGGAACAGCATGGACAGCGGCGTTCCCACGAGCATCCACTGGGCGAAGGTGATCTCGATGCCGTGGGTCTGGGACATGTAGGCGACCACGAACGCGTTGCCCGGAGTGGCGACGATCGTCGCCGTCGTGCTCATCGTGGCGCCGTAGGCGATGCCCAGCATGAGGCAGACCGAGAAGTTCCGGTCGACCTCGACGCCGTCCCTCCTGAGCAGCGCCAGGATCGACAACCCCATGGGCAGCATCATCATCGCCGTGGCCGTCGAGCTCACCCACATGCTGATCAGCGCGGTGGCGAGCATGAACCCGCCGATCAGACGGGTGGGCCTGGTGCCCACTGCCAGGACGATGCGCAGGGCGACCCGGCGGTGGAGCCCCCACCTCTGCATGGCCAGGGCCAGGACGAAACCGCCCAGGAACAGGAACACGATGTCGGAGGCGTAGGGCGCGGCGACCGTGGTGACGTCCGCGACCCCGAACACGGGGTAGAGGGCGATCGGCAGTAGCGCGGTCACCGCGAACGGCACCGCCTCGGTCATCCACCAGACGGCCATCAGGACGGTCACGGCCGCGACCACGCACGCGGAGGTCGTCAGCTCGTTCTGGCCGGTGGCCAGGAGGGCGAACACGGCCAGCCCCAGCACGGGGCCCAGCCCGAGCCCGATCGCGCGCCGCAACGGCATGCGCTCGGTCTCGGCGGTTCCGGTCCCGGTCGTGCCGGTTCCTGATTCGAGGGTGGCGTCGTCGGGCGGAGCGCCGGGGGAGGCCTCGGGGCGCTCGTCCGAGGTCTGCGGCGCCGCGTCTGCGGGCACCGGCGAGGCCGTTCCTCGACCGCCGCCGCGACCGTTCTGTCTTGCCATGGGGGGTTCCTCTGTCCGGAAGGGGTCAGACCCCGGGGCGGGGGGTGATGTTCAGGGTCGGGGAGGAGATGGGCGCGAAGAAGTCGTCACCCTTGTCGTTGATCACCAGGAAGGCCGGGAAGTCCTCGACACGGATCCGCCAGACCGCCTCCATGCCGAGGTCGGAGTGGTCCAGGACCTCGACCTCGCGGATGCACTCCTCGGCCAGCCGTGCGGCGGGTCCGCCGACGGACCCCAGGTAGAAGCCGCCGTGCCTACGGCACGCGTCGACGACCTGCCGCGAGCGGTTCCCCTTGGCCAACATGACCAGCGAACCCCCGGCCCGCTGGAACTCCTCGACGTAGCCGTCCATGCGTCCCGCCGTGGTCGGGCCGAAGGAACCGGACGGGCGACCGTCCGGGGTCTTGGCCGGACCGGCGTAGTAGACGGGGTGGTCCCGCAGGTACGCGGGCATCGGCTCGCCGCGCTCCAGGGCGGCCCGGACCCGGGCGTGCGCGATGTCGCGGGCCACCACGATGGTGCCGTCGAGACTCACCCGCGTGCCGACGGGGACACCGGAGAGCTGTGAGCGGATCCGGTCCATGGGCTGGTCCAGGTCCACGCGCACCGCGTCCTGGGAGAGCCGTTCGTCGGAGACCGGCGGCTGGAACCGGGCCGGGTCGGTCTCCAGCCGTTCCAGGAAGGCGCCCTCCGGAGTGATCACCGCCTTGGCCTGGCGGTCGGCGGAGCAGGACACCGCCATCGCGATCGGAAGCGAGCCGCCGTGGCGCGGCAGCCGCACGACGCGGACGTCGTGGCAGAAGTACTTGCCGCCGAACTGGGCTCCGTAGCCGATCCGGCGGGTCAGCTCGTGCACGCGCCGCTCGAAGGCGTGGTCGCGGAAGCCGTGGCCCAGGGGCGATCCCCGGTCGGGCAGCGCGTCGAGCTGTCGCGTGGAGGCGAGCTTGGCGACGGTGAGCGCCTGGTCGGCGCTCGAACCGCCCACGACGATCGCCAGGTGGTAGGGCGGGCAGGCCGCGGTGCTCAGGGAACGGAGCCGCTCCTCCAGGAAGGCGAGCATGCGCTCCTCCTCGAGCACGGCCTTGCTCTCCTGGTACAGGAAGGTCTTGTTGGCGCTCCCGCCGCCCTTGGCCATGAACAGCAGCTCGTACCGGGGCTCGTTGCCCGGCAGGAGCTTGACGTCGATCTGCGCGGGCAGGTTGGTGCCCGTGTTGACCTCGTCCCACATGGTCAGCGGTGCCATCTGGGAGTAGCGCAGGTTGAGGCGGGAGTAGGCGTCGTACACCCCGGCCGAGATCTGCCGGTGGTCGTCCCCGTCAGTCAGCACCGCATTGCTCCGCTGCCCGATGACCACGGCCGTGCCGGTGTCCTGGCACATCGGAAGCACGCCCCCGGCGGCGACCGCCGCGTTGCGCAGCAGGTCGGAGGCGACGAAGCGGTCGTTGCCGCTGGCCTCGGGGTCGTCGACGATCGAGCGCAGCTGCGCGAGGTGGGACGGGCGCAGCAGATGGGCCATGTCCTCCATGGCCTGCCGGGTCAGGGTCCGCAGCACCCGGGGCCCGACCTCCAGGAAGGGGCGACCGGCGACGGTGCGCGACCGGAGGCCCTCGGTGCCGACGAGGCGGTACTCGGTGGTGTCCGGACCCAGGGGGAGCGGTGCGGTGTAGGGGATCTCCGACACGGGTGTCTCGGGCAGGGGGGTCTGCGAGACGCCCTCCTCGGGCAGGGGGTTCGTCACGAGGTCCTCCCAGATCCGGCGGGACCGGCCGAAGAGGAGCCGCCGGTCGGGGACTCGGCGAGTTCGGCGAGCTCGGCGCGGATGGCCTCAGTGTGTTCCCCCAGCGCCGGGACCGGTCCCATCACGGGCTCGACGCCCCCCGGAGTCACCGGTGGGAGCAGCGCCCGGACGGGCCCTCGCGGTGTGTCGACCTCGCGCCAACGGTCGCGGGCCGCGAGCTGGGGGTGGTCGGCGAACTCGGCCATGGTGCGCAGGCGCGCGTTGGCGATCCCCGCCGCGTCCAGCCGGTTGGTCGCACCGTCCGCGGTGAGGTCGGCGAAGGACGCCTCCACGGCCTCCGCGACCCGCTCCTGGTTGCGCACACGGTCGCTGTTGGTCGCCAGCTCGGGGGCGGAGGCGAGTTCGGGGCGGCCCAGAACACGCGTGCACAGGGCCTGCCACTCGCGGTCGTTCTGCACCGCGAGGAACACCTCGGCGCCGTCCCCGGTACGGAAGGGGCCGTAGGGGGAGATGGAGGCGTGGCGGGCCCCGGTGCGCCGGGGGGCCGTCCCCCCGTAGTTCGCGTAGTAGTACGGGTAGCCCATCCACTCGCCGAGGGCGTCCAGCATGGCGACGTCCACGTGGGTGCCCGAACCGGTGGCCTCGCGTTCGTACAGGGCCGCCAGGATCCCGGAGTAGGCGTACATTCCGGCGGAGATGTCGGCGATCGACACCCCGGCCTTGGCGGGTTCCTCCTCGGAGCCGGTGATGGACAGGAGCCCGGCCTCGCACTGGATGAGCAGGTCGTAGGCCTTCTTGTCGCGGTAGGGGCCCTCGGTGCCGTAACCGGAGATCTGGCAGGTGATCAGCCGCGGGTTGCGCGCCCGGAGCGCGTCGGCGCCGAACCCGGCCCGCTCGGCGGCGCCGGGCGCCAGGTTCTGCACGAACACGTCGGCGCGGTCGATGAGCCTGCCGAGCAGTTCCGCGTCGCCGGGGTCCTTGATGTCCAGGGCGAGGCTCTCCTTGCCCCGGTTGATCCAGACGAAGTGGCTCGACATCCCCTGGACGGTGGTGTCGTAGCCGCGTGCGAAGTCGCCCGAGCCGGGGCGCTCCACCTTGATCACCCGGGCGCCGAGGTCGGCGAGCTGACGGGTGGCGAAGGGGGCCGCGACCGCCTGCTCGATGGAGACGACGGTGACACCGTCCAGAGAGGGCATGGGTAACTCCTTCGGCGCCTCCTGGCGGGGAGACGCGGTTGGGGGCCGGGCGGATCGGACCACCGCTCACGGTGGCCGCGTGCGCCGCGCGTCACTGGTGGATGTGACGCGCGGCACGAACGGCGACGGGAGAGACAATAATTTATAAATGACAAAATGCCAAGGTGCGATAGTCTGACCCCCATGTCGATCGAGCGCGCGGAAGCCCCGACCAAGTCCGAGGTGGCCTACCGCGCACTGCGTGACGCCATCCGCTCGGGAGAACTGCCTCCGGGGGAGCGGCTACGTCTCCAGGACCTCGCGCGCAGGCTCGGGATGAGCCTGACCCCCGTGCGGGACGCCCTCCGGATGCTCGCGGCCCACGGCCTCATCGAGCAGAAGGCCAACCTCGGGGCCGTCGTCGCCCAGTGCACCCCCGAGCGGGCGGAGGACGTGTACCGGCTCCGCCTCGTCCTCGAACCCATGGCGGCCCGGCTGGCCGCGGAGCAGGCCACGGACGCGCAGCTGGAGGAGATGGCGGAGGCCCTGAAGGTCCTCGACCGGGCCGTCGCGGACGGGCGCAACGAGGACATCACCGGGCTGAACGTCCGTTTCCACCGAACGGTCTACGGCGCGGCCCGCTCCGACTACCTCATGGACTTCATCGACCGGCTGTGGAACGGGGTCCCCTACCAGGCGATCAGCCTCGTGGGGCGTGCCCACGCGTCGTCCGAGCAGCACCACGCGATCATGGCCGCGCTCCGGGACCGGGACGGCGAGCTGGCCGCCGAACTCATGCGCGCGCACATCGACGAGGCGGCCGAGCACACGATGCGCCAGCTCACTGCGGAGACCGCTGGCGACTGAGGTGGTCGCCGGTGCGATCGATGGGCCGGGATGGTGTTTCTGAGCCCTCCGGCCCGGGGTTGAACATGCCAGGCGGACCCGGGGCCAGGATTCGGTCCTTGGGAGTGGTGCGAGGCAGCCCGGTGGGCCTACACGACAGGGACCGTGTTCTGGGCCCTCTGGTCGGAGGCCCAACGCCCTAAGGAACCCGGGCTCGGATTCCGTTCCAGTGCGTGGTCCGACTGAGACAACTGCCAGTGGGGCCGAACCGGGGCGGCCCGGGGGCAGATCGCCCCAGGGAGCCCGGGGTCGGGTCCCACCCCTGGTCGGTACTTCGCCGTGCCCCGGTCAGCCCTCGAACGGCTCCACGCCCAGCGGGGGGTCGAAGGCGCGGACGCGGGGCGGAGCGCCCTCGTACGGCTCCACCCGGACCCGCACCAGCTGACCGGTGCACCCCTGGGACAGCGACGAGGTGCCCACGTCCTCGGTGAGGGCGTTCGGGTTGCCGTGCACGCAGGTGACGTCGGTGCCCGAGGGGTCGTACCAGGCACCGGTCGAGAGCTGGACCACCCCGGGGCGCAGGGCGTCACTCACCACCAGACCGGCCAGGCACGAACCCCGCGCACCCGACACACGCACCACCTCGCCGTCGCGGACCCCGGCCCGCTCGGCGTCGTCGGGGTGCATCCGCATCGGGTCGCGGCCGTCGACCTTCCGGGAGGCGCTGTAGGCACCCATGTCCTGCTGACTGTGCAGCCGGGTGCCGGGTTGGTTGGCAACGAGCACCAGCGGCAGGTCCGCGTCGTCGGCGCCGGTCACCACCGGACCGGGCAGCCAGACCGGGTGCCCGGGGCAGTCCTCGTAGCCGAAGGACGCGATGGTTTCCGAGTACAGCTCGATCCGCCCGCTCGGCGTCCGCAGCGCGTTGGCCTCGGGGTCCTCGCGGAACTCGCCCAGGTGGGTCTCGTCCTCGACCCGGCCGGGCATCTCGATCCGCCCCCGCTCCCAGAACTCGTCGAAGCCGGGGATCTCCAGGTCACGGCGCGCCAGCAGCGACCGCCACCGCTCGTAGGCCACCCGCGCCCACTCGCCGCTGGTCCGCCCCTCGGTGAACTCCTCCCGCACACCCAGACGTTCGGCCAGGTCGGCGTAGGTGTCGTACTCGTCGCGCGCCTGCCCGTGCGGCGCGACCACGCGCGGCATCGCTCGCAGAGCCAGGTCGCCGTGGCTGGCGGCCATGTCGTCCCGCTCCAGCACGGTGGTCGACGGGATCACGATGTCGGCGTGCCGGGCGGTGGCCGTCCAGTGCGTCTCGTGCACCACCACGGTGTCGGGACGGCCGAAAGCCCTGGTCAGCCGGGCCAGGTCCTGGTGGTGGTGGAAGGGGTTGCCACCCGCCCAGTACACGAGCCGGATGTCCGGGAAGACGCGGCGCTCGCCGTTGAAGTCGTAGGCCTGCCCGGGACGCAGCAGCATGTCGGAGACCTGCGCGACCGGGATGGAGGCGGTCACGGCGTTGTTCCCCTGCGGCATGCGCGGCAGCCCCAGCGGGGTGGCCCCGCCCCCGTAGTTGCCCATGGAGCCGTACCCCGACGCGAACCCCGCCCCGGGCAGCCCCACCTGGCCCAGGACACAGGCCAGCGCGAACCCCGCCCACAGCGGCTGCTCGCCGTACCTCGCCCGCTGGAGCGACCAGCCCACGTTCACCAGGGTGCGCTTCTCGGCCATCCGCCGGGCCAGGGCGCGCAGGTCGGCGGCGGGCACCCCGCTCACCCGCTCGGCCCACTCGGGGGAGCGCTCCACCCCTCCCGGATTCCCGCGCTCGTCCCGCTCACCCATGACGTAGGCGCGCACGCGGTCCGCGCCCTCCGTGTAGCGGTCGAGGAAGGCGGTGTCGGCCAGCCCCTCGGAGAACAGCACGTGCATGAGGGCCAGCATCACGGCGGTGTCGGTCCCCGGCCGGAGCGAGATCCACGCCGACTTCACCCCGGCGTCGGTGTCGTCGCGCAACGGCGACACCGAGACGAACTCGACCCCGGCGTCCGAGGCCGCGCGCATCGCCTGGGCGGCGGTCTGCGAGTCCCGCCCGCCCGAGGTGGTCCATGTGTTGCTCACCCGCAGCCCGCCGAAGCTCACCAGGAGCTCCGTGTGCTCGCGGATGCGCTTCCAGGACGGCACCCGCCGGAACAGGCGGTTGGCCGCCCGCGTGCCGATCAGGTGCGGGAACAGCACCTCGAGGGCGGCGTGGCTGTAGGTGTTCACCGACCGCGTGTAGCCGCCGATGGTGTTCAGGAACCGGTGCAGCTGGCTCTGCGCGTGGTGGACGCGACCCGCGCTGCCCCAGCCGTAGGAACCCCCGAAGACCGCCTCGTTGCCGTGCTCCGTTCGCACCCGGTCCAGCTCCCCGGCGAGCAGGTCCAGAACGGTGGACCACTCCACCTCCACGTAGGAGTCCTCGGGGTCCCCCCGGAGCGGGTCGGGGCCGGGGCCGTGCTCCAGCCAGCGGCGGCGCACCGCCGGGCGGGCCACCCGGGTGCGGTGGTGCTGCGCCACGGGGGTGTTGCCGATGACCGGTGACGCCTCCGTGTCCTCTGGGTTGGCGCGCACGCCGACCACCCGGTCGTCGTGGACCTCGACCTGGTAGCTGCCCCAGTGGGCGCTGGTCGGGCGAAGCGTCGCGGACATGTGCACTCCCGTGTTCCCCTGCGTGACCCGGACGGGGGTTCGACCCCTGTCCCAGGTCACACTCTACGCAGCGCGGGGGGCGCGCCTCGTGCGGCGACGGGACGCGGTGCGATGATGATCCGCGCAGCCAACACCAGGACACACGCGGCAAGGGAGCAGGCGAAGATGGGCGAGCTCAGGTCACGGCGGTCGGTACTCGCGGTCCCGGGGTCCAACCCACGGTTCGTGGAGAAGGCCCGGGGACTGGAAACCGACGCCTTCTTCCTGGACCTGGAGGACGCCGTCGCGCCGACGGAGAAGGAGGCGGCCCGCGCCACCGTGGTCCGGGCGCTCAACGACGGCGGCTGGGAGGGCCGGGTCCGGTCGGTGCGCGTCAACGACGTCGCCACCGAGTGGGCCTACCGCGACGTCATCGCCGTCGTTGAGGGGGCCGGGGCGCACCTGGACACCCTCGTCCTGCCCAAGGTCACCGAGGCCCGGGACGTCCACTGGCTGGACACCCTCCTCACCCAGATCGAACGCGCCTCGGACCTGCCGGTCGGCCGGATCGGGATCGAGGCGCAGATCGAGGACGCCAAGGGACTGGTCGAGGTGGACCGGATCGCCGCCGCCTCACCCCGCCTGGAGACCCTGGTCTACGGACCCGCCGACTTCATGGCATCGGTCAACATGAAGAGCCTGGTCGTGGGGGAGCAGCCGCCCGGCTACGACACCGGTGACGCCTACCACCACGTCCTCATGCGCATCCTCGTGGCCGCGCGCGCCCACGGACTCCAGGCCATCGACGGCCCCTACCTCCAGATCCGCGACGTCGACGCCTTCCGCAGGGCGGCCGGGCGCACCGCCGCGCTCGGGTTCGACGGCAAGTGGGTCCTGCACCCGCTCCAGGTGGAGGCGGCCAACGAGGCCTACGCGCCGACCCAGGAGGACTACGACCACGCCGAGCTGATCCTGGACGCCTACCGGCACGCCACCACCGTCGACCGGCGCGGCGCCGTCATGCTCGGCGAGGAGATGCTCGACGAGGCTTCCCGCAAGATGGCTGTGGTCGTGGCGGGCAAGGGCCGCGCCGCCGGGCTCACCCGCACCCGCACGTTCGAACCCGGCGCCTGACCCGCGACCACCGGTCTCGCACCCCTCCGGCCCGCCTCTTACCGACCTCTCACCAAGGTGGGAGAGCATGTCCCCCATGGAAAGCACCGCCACCGTCCTGATCGCCGACGATGACCGGGCCATCAGGGAGTCCCTGGAACGCGCCCTCCAACTGGAGGGGTACACGGTGCGAACGGCGGCGGACGGCGTCCAGGCGCTGGCCGCCGTCCACGCCGACCCCGTGGACCTGCTCGTCCTGGACGTGATGATGCCAGGGGTCGACGGGCTCGGAGTGGCCCGCGTGCTGCGCGCCGAACAGGACAGGACCCCCATTCTCATGCTCACCGCCAGGGTGGAGACCCCGGAGCGGGTGGCGGGGCTGGACGCCGGGGCCGACGACTACCTCGCCAAACCCTTCGAGCTCGACGAACTCCTGGCGCGACTGCGCGCCCTGCTGCGCCGCGCCGCACCCGTGCCCGAGGAGGCCGACGGCGACGCTCCTCTGCGGGTGGGCGAGCTGCGGCTGGACGCCAGGGCCCGCCGGGTCTGGCGGGGCGAACGCGAGATCGAGCTGTCCAAGACCGAGTTCGACCTGCTCGAACTGCTCATGCGCAACTCCGGGATCGTGCTCGACCACGCCACCATCTACGACCGCATCTGGGGCTACGACTTCGGTCCGGAGTCCAAGAACCTCGCGGTCTACATCAGCTACCTGCGCCGCAAGCTGGAGGACGGTGGCCCGCCGCTGATCCAGACGGTCCGGGGTGTCGGGTACACGCTCCGTCCCCAGGGGTGAGGCCCGTGTCCGCTCCCGCTCCCGCACCGATGCCCGCTCCCGCCGGGCCCTCGCGCGCCAGCATGGTCCTGCATCCCAGGGAGTGGCGCCTCGGCACCCGGTTCGCCGTGCTGTTCGCCCTGGTCGCGGCGTTCACCATCGCCCTCGTCGGCACCCTGGCCTACAGCACCGCCGCCGCGCTCATCCGGGCCGACGCCGAGAGCGAGTTCGACGAGGCCGTGCAGAACCTGTCCCGGCAGCTCGTGGTCTCCGCGCAGAACAACCAGGACGCCCCGGACGGCAGCACCTTCACGTTCCTGGCGCCCGGCAGCCTGGACGCGCAGATCCTCACCCCGGACGGCACCTGGGCGCGGCTGATCGCCAACCGGCACGAACTCTCCTCCTTCCACCCCACCTCGGCGGACCTGGAGGTGGCCCGGGCCGCGGGCGCCGGGGTCGTGGACACCAGGGAGACCCAGATCCAGGGCCAGGAGTACCGGGTGGGCACCGTGTCCCTGGGGGAGGGGCGCGGCGCGATCCAGCTCCTGCAACGGCTCTCGCCCGTGGAGCAGATGATCGGGCGGCTGGCCACCCAGATCCTGTGGGTGGGCCTGCTGGTCGCCCTGTGCGCGGCCTCGGTGGGCTGGCTGGCGGGCCACCGCATCACCGGCCGCCTGGTCCGGCTCACCAACGCGGCCGAGTACGTCAGCTCCACCGGACGCCTGGACCCGGTCACCCCGAACCGGAACACCCACGGCGAGCAGGGCGACCCGACTGGAGGGACCGGCGCCCCGGAGGAGCCGGGCAACGACGAGGTGGGACGGCTGAGCACCGCGTTCAACGCCATGCTGGCCCGCCTGGCACGCTCCAAGGACGAACAGCGCCGTCTGGTGCAGGACGCCGCGCACGAGCTGCGGACCCCGCTCACCAGCCTGCACACCAACGTGCAGGTCCTGGGCCGGGTGGACCGGCTCAGCCCGGAGGGGCGCCAACGGCTCATCGACGACCTCCAGGGGGAGACCCGCGAGCTGACCGGGCTGGTCAACGAACTGGTCGGGCTGGCCACCGGCAACCACGAGGACGAGTCCCCGAGCCCGGTCGCGCTCGCCGACGTCGCCAGGCGGGTGGCGGCGCGCAGCCACCGCCGCACGGGCAGGGAGATCCTGGTGGACGCGGACGACAGTGTGGTGTGGGGACGGCCCGGCTCCCTGGAACGGGCCCTGGCCAACCCGGTGGAGAATTCCGCCAAGTTCGACCCCGAGGGGAGCGAACCGATCGTCATCCGGGTCCGCCAGGGCGTGGTGGAGGTCCTGGACCGCGGTCCGGGCGTGGACCCGGCCGAGATCGGTCACCTCTTCGAGCGCTTCTTCCGGGCCACCGTCGCGCGCGGCCTGCCCGGCTCCGGACTGGGGCTGGCCATGGTCCAGGAGATCGCGCACACGCACGGCGGCCAGGTCTTCGCCCGCAACCGGGAGGGCGGGGGCATGGTGATCGGCCTCCAGCTGCCGCTCCACCGGCCGCCGCAGGACGGCCCACCGCCCGCGGACCCGGGAGGTTCGGGACCTGCGCCCGGACCCGCGGCCGCGCCGCCGGGACCTGCGGCCGCGCCGCCGGGACCTGCGGCCGCGCCGCCGGGACCTGCGGCCGCGGCGCCGGGCACGCCGCCAGGGGTTGCGCCAGAGCCCCCGGGACCACCCGCCTAGCCGGTCAGGGGGAAGGCGTCGGGGGCGGCCGCGACGGCCAGCTGGTCGAAGGTGCGGTGCAGCACGGCCCGGCGCTCCTCCCTGAACTCCGGGGAGGGTTCGAGCCCGTCGATGCTCCGCTCCCAGGCCGCCATGTAGACCCGGCGCCAACCGAGCACCACCTCGGGTGCGGGCAGCCGCCCGCCCGAGTAGCCCTCACGCGCCAGGACGTACAACAGCTCCAGGTGGCACGGGAGGGCGTCGCCCCAGTACTCGTCGGCCTCCAGCTCGACCGGGTCACCGGCCATCGCCGCGGCGACCTCCCCGACGAGCCGGTCGACGACGACCGACAGGTGGTCGGCGGCCGTGTCGTTGTCGAGGTTTCCGCTGCCCCAGGTACCCATGGACGTCCTCCCGGTCACGTGTTCCGACTGTGGACATCGAACCAGGCGGCACCGACACTTCCGGGTCGGTGCGGCTCCGGGGCGGGACCCCGGGCCGACCCCGGGCCGGTCGGGACTCTCACCAGGGGCGCGCGCCGACCATCGCCTCCCGGTAGATCCGCTCGAAGCGCTCCAGGGAGTCCTCCAGACGGTGCCGGGACGCCATCGACCTGCTGTGCGCGCCCATCCGCTCCCGCGTCGCCTCCTCGTCCAGCACCAGGCGCAGCCGTGCGGCCAGCTCGATCGGGTGGCCCGGCCGGTACAGGTAGCCGTTGCGGCCCTCCTCCACCAGGTGGGGCAGGGCCATGGCGTCGGCGGCCACCACGGGCAGCCCGCTGGCCATGGCCTCCAGGGTGGCGATGCTCTGCAGCTCCGCGGTGCCCGCGATCGTGAACACGTCCGCGCACCGGTACACGTCGGGCAGGTCCCCGTGGGCGACGAACCCGAGGAACACCACCCGTTCGGCCACCCCCTCGGCGCGGGCCAGCTCCTCCAGCCTCTCCCGGTGGGCGCCGTGCCCGGCCAGCACCAGCTGGACGCCGGGCAGGAGCCCCACGGCCCGGACCAGCTCGTCGGCGTTCTTCTCCTCGTCCAGACGGCCCACGAACAGCATGGTCGTGCGGTCGGGGACGCCGAGCCGCTCACGCAGGCGCCGCCGTTCGGCCGCCGGGGCCCTCGCGGGCAGCGGCTGGAACCGGGCGAGGTCGATGCCGCAGGAGACGGGCTCCACCGGCCGCGCGAACCCCTGCTCCGTCAGGAGCCCCGCGGCGGCCGGGGTCGGTGTGGTCACGTGCTCGACCTTCGACAGCACGCGGCCCAGGTCCCACCAGGCCAGGCGGGCTGCGTACGGGCGCAGCGGCTCGGGTATGCGCATGGGGTCGAAGAGGTTCTCGGGCATGAAGTGGTTGGTAGCCACCACCGGGATGCCATGGGCGCGCGCGGCGTGGGTGAGGATCCGGCCGACCACGAAGTGGTTCTGGATGTGCACGGTGTCCGGGCGCAGCCGGTCCAGGAGCCGGTTCAGGTGCCCACGGACCCCTGGCGGCAGGGCCAGGCGCACGCTCTCGTGCGCCAGCGACGGCATGGACCGCAGGCGGTGTTCCACCACTCCGTCGCGCTCGGCCACGAAGGGGCGGCCGGTGGGCGAGGGGCCCAGGACGTGCACCTCGGCACCGCGCTCGGCCAGCCCGTGGGCCAGGCGGGCGGTGAAGTAGGCGGCGCCGTTCACGTCGGGCGGGTAGGTGTCGGTGCCGATGAGGACCCGGACGCGGCGCCCCCCGCGACCCTTGTCCGGCGACCGGGGAACGGTGGGGGACTGCGGTACGAAGGACGTGGACATACCGGTTCTCCTGGAGGCGTCGAGCGGCTGGGCCGTGCTCTGGTCCGGTGCGGTGTACGACGAGTGTGGTCCACCGGTATGGACCGTCGCCGACCTCCCGGTGACGCCGAGGCGGCCGGCGAGGTAGCAGAAGGCGCAGGGAAGAATACTCTCCGTGGTCGCCTCGTGTGTCAAGGCACCGTGTGTCAAGGCACAACGGCCGCGTCCCGGACACCGGTTCGCAAAGCCCCCACCCCGCACAGCGGACGGGGGCGGACCGGCCCCCTGGCCAGTCCGCCCCCGTCCCGGGATCGGAGAAGGAAAAGGAAGACGCCCCCGTCAGTCCTCCTCGATCTCCGAGGCCTCCTCCTCGGCCGCGGCCGCGCTCTGCTCGCCCAGCGTCACCGTGACCTCCTGCTCGGAGCCGCTGCCACCGGGCAGTACACCCAGGGTGACCTCGTCACCGGGCCGCAGGGCACGGATGAGCGCGATCAGCTGGTCCGGGGAGGAAACGGCCTCCCCGTCCACGGACACGATCACGTCCTCGACCTTCAGGCCCGCCTCCTCGGCGGCCCCGCCCTCGGTCAGCTCCATGATCTGCGCGCCGCCGACCGGGCTGGGCGCGATGGTGGCCTGGATGGCCGGGTAGCTCGCGCTGCCGGTCTCGACCAGCTGCTCGGTGATCGGCCGGACCTGGTTGATGGGGATGGCGAAGCCCAGTCCCACCGAGCCGCTCTCCTGGGAGAGCCCGGCGATCGCGGTGTTGATCCCGATCACCTCACCGGCCATGTTCACCAGCGGGCCGCCGGAGTTGCCGGGGTTGATCGCGGCGTCGGTCTGGATCGCGTTGATCACCGTCGCGGTCTGGCTGCCGCCGCTCTCGGTGGCACCGGTGTTCACCGGGCGGTTGAGCGCGCTCACCACACCCGTGGTCACCGTGCCGGACAGCCCGAGCGGCGAACCGATCGCCACCACGTCGCCGCCGACACCGACCTGGTCGGAGTCGCCGAGCTTCGCGGGGGTGAGGTCGGTGCGGTCCTGGGCCTGGAGCACGGCGATGTCGGAGACCGGGTCGGCCCCGAGCAGCTCCGCCTCCGCCGAGGTGCCGTCATTGAACCGCACGAGCAGGGGCCCCTCTCCGGCGGCCTCCACCACGTGCGCGTTGGTCAGGATCTGGCCGTCCGAGGAGATGACGACACCGCTGCCGCCGCCCGCGCTGGTCTGGATGGAGACCACGCTGGGCAGGACCTCGTCGGCAACGTCGCCGACGGCGCCCTCGGTCGCGGTCGTCCCCTGCTCGCCGGTGAGCGAACTGATCGGCGAGCTGCCCCCGCCGGGCATCAGGTAGGCGGTGCCCAGAGCGGCGGCCGGGCCGACGATCAGGCTGGTGACGAGTGCGGTCGCCGCCGCCACGCCCACGATCCGGCCGGTGCCGCGCTTCCTGCGGGCCTCCTGCGGCTGGCCGGGGAAGGGTCCCTGACCGAACTGCGGGTAGTGGGACGGTCCGAACGGACCCGTCTGGTGCGGCCCTTGGGGCTGCGGACCACCTTGCGGCTGCGGCCCCTGGGGGTGCGCTCCACCGAAGCCACCCGGCCCCTGCGGGCCGCCGTGACCCCCGGCCATGAAGGCCGCCGTGTGCGGCCCCTGGGGCGGCGGCGCCCCGGGAGGCTGGTGGCCCGCGATCCGCGGACCCTGGGGCGGGCCGAACGGGCCGCCGAAGCCGCCGGGCCGCTCGGGGCCGTCACCGGGCCGCGGGCCCTCCGGCGCGGGACCGGGAGCCGAGCCCGCGTGGCCGTCTGGGCCGGGGAAGACGTAGGAGGCCCGGTCGGTGTCGTTGGGGCCGGTCGCCCAGCCGGGCTCGGATCCCTCGGGCGCGGTGAAGCGTGGCGCGGACGGGCCGGGCTCGCCCGGCTGCTCGTTCGCGGCGTCGTCGGGGAGGGTGCCCTCGAAGGGACGCGCCTCACCGGTCTCGGGCTGGTCCGTGGCACCGGACCCGGTGTGACCGTGCTCGGCGTCGCCGCGCTCGGCTCCAGCACCGGTCTCCGGACCTTCACTCGGGTCGTTCGGGTGCAACTCATCCTCCGGCTGACGGGACGATGTACTGACTTGCTTCATCTTGGGGGGCGTGGGTTAGAACAGGGTGAGAGCCCCATACATCGTGGTTTCGAGTTGGCTCCGGCCCTGGTCGGCGGTGCGCCCCGGTGTGTGTTGCCCTGCGAACACAGGGACTTATGCACCACAATGTCCGAAACGATACCGCGCCCCCGCCTCCAGAACCCGGTACGACAGGGAAGGCCCCACCCGTGATCAAGCTCGTGCTCGCCGACGACGAACACCTCGTGCGCGGAGCGATCGCCGCGCTCCTCGGACTGGAGGACGACCTGGAGGTCGTCGCCGAGGTGGGGCGCGGGGACCAGGTGGTCGACACCGTCCTCGAACACGGGGCCGCCGTCGCCGTCCTGGACATCGAGATGCCGGGCGCCACCGGGCTGGAGGCCGCCGCCGAACTGAAGGAGCGCGCCCCCGACTGCGGGGTGGTCATCCTCACGAGCTTCGGCCGCCCCGGCTACCTGCGCCGCGCCCTGACCTCCGGGGCCCGGGGCTTCCTCGCCAAGGACGCCCCCGTCGAACAGCTCGCCGGGGCCATCCGCAGGGTCCACGAGGGCGGGCGCTACATCGACACCGAACTGGCCGCCGCCGCGATGGTCGGCGGGGAGAGCCCGCTCACCGACCGCGAGTCGGAGGTGCTCCGAGCCGCCGCCGACGGCGCCACCGTCGCCCGCATCGCCAAGGCCCTGCACCTCACCGAGGGCACCGTCCGCAACTACCTGTCCAACGCCATCGGCAAGACGGGCGCGGACAACCGCATGGCCGCCATCCGCACCGCCCAGGACATGGGCTGGCTCTGACCGGCTCGGGACTCCGGCCGATCCGGCGTGCCCGGTCCGGCTCGGGACCGGCGCGACCGGAAGGGTCGTCGGGAACCGACGGGGCCGGGCCGGAAGGCGGCCGGGCTACAGGAAGCGCAGGACGAGCATCGCGGTGTCGTCGGAGTTGCCGCCCGGGGCGTACTCCTCCAGCTCACGGTCGATCCGGCTGATCACGGCCTGCGCGGTGAGCCCGGCAGCGCCGGAGAAGATCTTCATCAGACCCTCGTCACCGAGCATGTCCGAACCGCTGCGGCGCTCGGTGACGCCGTCGGTCACCGCGAGCACCACCTCGCCCGGGCGGATGTCCACGCTCTCCGTGCTGAAGCCCACGTCCTCGAAGGCGCCCAACAGCGGCTGGGACGTGCCGAACGGCTCGACCTCGCCCTTCTGGTTCAGGCGCAGCGGCAACGGGTGCCCGGCCGAGACCATGCGCACCCGCATCCCGCCGGCCTCGTCCGTGGCCGGGGTCATCTCCCCGTAGAGCATGGTCAGGAACCGGGTCGAGGTGTTCTCGTCAAGGATCGCCAGGTTCAGCCGCTGCATGATGTGCGCCGGGGTGAACCCCTCCCGGGCCAGGGCGCGCAGCGTGTGCCGGGCCAGACCCGTGACAGCCGCCGCCTCCGGTCCGGTGCCGCACACGTCACCGATGGCGAAGCACCAGCGGCCGCTCGCGGAGAACACGTCGTAGAAGTCCCCGCCCACCTCGCTGCGCTCGTCCGAGGGCCGGTAGTAGACCGCGTGGTCCACACCAGGGATCACGGGTTCCTTGTCCTTGGGCGGCAGCAGACTGCGCTGGAGCGCGGTGCTCATGGCCGTGTGCCGCTCGTGCAGCCGCGCGTTCTCCATCGCCGACGCCACCCTGCGGCTGAGGTCGTCCGCGACGTCGGCCTCCTCGCGGGTGAAGTCGTCCGAATCGTTCTTTCCGATGGTCATCCGGCCGAGCGCGCGCCCGTGGGCCACCAGCGGGATGCTGATCGCCGGACCCCGCGCGATCGCCCCGGTCATCTGCTCGTCCAGACCCTCCTCGGCCAGCTCCTTGTTCGACCACAGCGGGCCAGGCTCACGCTGTTCACGCGGGGGAAGCCCGGTCAGCAGGGAGCGCAGGACGTCGTTGAGGTTCTCGTCCCCGTGGACCACGTGGGTGAGCCGGGAGATCCCGAGCTCGTTGGTGGTGTGGATGGCACACCACCGGCCCAGCCGGGAGGTGATCAGCTGCGCGGCCAGCGCACCCGTCATCCGCTCGTCCAGCGTGCCCGCGAGCAGGTCGCTGGCCTCGGCCAGGAAGCTCAGCGAGGCGCGGCGGCTCAGCTCCACCTCGGCCAGACGGGACCGCTCCACCGGCAGGGCGATCAGGTCCGCGCCCTCCTGGAGCCGCTTGGCCGCGGCCGGACCGAAGTGCCGGGCCCTCGTGGATGCCACGCCGAGCAGACCGGTCACCCGGCCGTCGACGATCAGCGGAGCCGTCACCAGCGAACGCATCCCGGCCCTGGCCAGGGCGCCCCGGGTGGTGCGGGCGATCATCAGGTCGTCGTTGATCACCGGTCCGGGTTCGGGCGCCGCGGACGGGAAGATCTCCTCGGAGCGCACCCGCAGCGGACGCCACGGCGCACCGCCGGTGAGCCCCACCGCCGAACGCACCTCCCACATGGTCTCGTCCGAGGTGGCCAGCGCGACGTAGGCGGCGTCCCCGCTCAGCGCCGTGGTCGAGTACTCCACGGTGCGTTCCAGCAGCTGGGGCAGGGACAGCCGGGAGCCCAGCGCCGAGTCCAGCGCCGACCACGCGGGCGGGCGCACCGGACGGGTCGGGCCCCTGCGCACCGGAGGGGACTCCAACGACGGGTGGTCCCCGGGCCGGTCCTCGATCCGGAACCACACGGCCTTGTCGTTGCGTCCGTAGCTCACGCCCCAGCTGGAGGCGATCGCCGACGCCAGGGCCAGTCCCAGGCCGCCGCTGCGCTCGTCACCGGTGGAGGGAGAGGTGTCCACGGCGAGCGGCCCGGCCTGCGGCACGGCGCGCTCGGGCGCGGAGTCGGTGACCATCACCTCGGTCGAACCCTCCGCGCGGCGCACCGCCACCTCCAGCGCCGAGTCCGCGTGGATGACGGCGTTGGTGACCAGTTCGCTCACCAGCAGGATGATGTCGTCGAAGGGGTCGGGCACGCCCCAGCTGAGCAGGGTGTCGTGCACGAACTCTCGGGCGGCCGCCGCGGTCTCGGGAGCAGGGGGAAACTCTCGTCGTGCGACCTTCAACGCGTCTTGTGCTGCCAAGCCGTCGGTGTCCTTCGTCACTGGGCGCGGGTGTGGGAGGGGTGGCCACTGCCACGATACGCGTGCCGTCCTCCCTGGGAACCCCGAACCACCCCGAACCTCACGCGACCCCGCGCGGGAACGGCTCTCACGGACGGGAACCCGAGGCGGGTCAGCCACGAGCGAAAGGGGAACATGCCCAACACTCCTGTGCGCTTTGGCTCCGCCAGTTAGTGTAAGACGACACATCCGCTTCTTTCGGGTGGTATTCCGCGACGATAACGTGACGGGGTGTCACCAGGGGTGCTCGTGAGGCACGTGCACCTCCGTGTCCCGTGCGTGCGATTCGTACGGGGCCGTTCACCGTGGGCCGATACGCGTTCGGTGGCCGAGAAGACGTGCGGGATTGAGGAGGGGTTCATGCCCGAGGCGGTCACGGAACTGGCCGACGACCAGCTCGACGAGATCCTGAGTGCCCTGTACCGGATGCGTGACGGCGACTTCAGTGTCCGGCTCAGGTCGCGCGGCAGCGGCAAACTCCGCGAGATCACCTCCGTCTTCAACGAGGTGATCGACCACAGCGAGCAGCTCAGTACCGAACTCCAGCGGGTCGGCGACGTCGTGCGCGACGAGGGCAGGCTCAACGAGCGGGTCAACGTCCACCCGGCACGCGGCGCGTGGGGCAACAGCGCCCGCGCCCTCAACGTCCTCCTCGACGAGGTCGCCGAACCCGTCACCGACGTCGCGCGCGTCCTGGACTCGGTCGCCGAGGGCGAACTGAACCGCCGGGCCTCCACCGAGGGCCGCCGGGGCGAGCTCAAGGGCGACCTCCTGCGCCTGGCCAACACCGTGAACCGGATGGCCGACCAGATGAGCGGCTTCACCGAGGAGGTCACCCGGGTCGCCCGCGAGGTGGGCACCGAGGGCAAGCTGGGCGGCAGCGCCCGCGTCGAGGACGTCTCCGGTGCCTGGCGCGAGGTCACCGAGTCGGTCAACCAGATGGCCTCCCGCCTCACCCTCCAGGTCCGTGACATCTCCACCGTCACGACCGCCGTCGCCCGGGGTGATCTCAGCAAGAAGATCACCATCGACGTCCAGGGCGAGATGCTGGAGCTCAAGGACACCTTCAACACGATGGTGGACCAGCTGTCGACGTTCGCCGACGAGGTCACCAGGGTGGCCCGCGAGGTGGGTACCGAGGGCAAGCTCGGCGGCCGCGCCAACGTCCGGGGGGTCCAGGGCATCTGGAAGAACCTCACGGACAACGTGAACTCCATGGCGGACAACCTGACCAACCAGGTCCGCGACATCTCCAAGGTGACCACCGCGGTGGCGCGGGGCGACCTCACCCGCAAGGTCGAGGTGGACGTCCAGGGCGAGATGCTGGCCCTGAAGAACACCGTGAACACCATGGTCGACCAGCTCGACTCCCTGGCAGACGAGGTCACCAGGGTGGCCCGTGAGGTGGGTACCGAGGGCAAGCTGGGCGGTCGCGCCAACGTCAAGGGCGTGTCGGGTATCTGGAAGGACCTGACCGACAACGTCAACTCGATGGCCAACAGCCTCACCTACCAGGTCCGCAACATCTCCCAGGTGACGACGGCGGTCGCCAAGGGCGACCTGAGCAAGAAGATCACCGTCGACGCCCAGGGCGAGATGCTCGACATGAAGGACACCATCAACAAGATGGTGGACCAGCTGTCGACGTTCGCCGACGAGGTCACCAGGGTGGCCCGCGAGGTGGGTACCGAGGGCAAGCTGGCCGGGCAGGCCCATGTGCGGGACGTGTCCGGGGTCTGGAAGGACCTCACGGACAACGTGAACTCCATGGCCAACAACCTGACCTACCAGGTGCGGCAGATCTCCATGGTCACGCGGGCGGTCGCCGCCGGTGACCTGACCAAGAAGGTCACCGTCAACGCCAAGGGCGAGATGCTGGAGCTGAAGGACACCATCAACGTGATGGTGGACCAGCTGTCCGCGTTCGCCGACGAGGTGACCCGCGTGGCCCGTGAGGTGGGTACCGAGGGCAAGCTGGGCGGACGCGCCAGCGTCCGGGGCGTCTCGGGTATCTGGAACGACCTCACCGAGAACGTGAACTCGATGTCGCACAACCTCACCACCCAGGTGCGCAACATCTCCGAGGTCACGACCGCCGTCGCCGCCGGTGACCTCACCAAGAAGATCGACGTCAACGCCCAGGGCGAGATCCTGGAGGTGAAGACGACGGTGAACACGATGGTCGACCAGCTGTCGGCCTTCGCCACCGAGGTCACGCGAGTGGCGCACGAGGTGGGCAGCCAGGGGCAGCTGGGCGGCCAGGCCAAGGTCGAGGGTGTCACCGGCACGTGGAAGCAGCTGACCGACAGCGTGAACGGGCTGGCGGGCAACCTCACCACACAGGTCCGCGCGATCGCCGAGGTCGCCAACGCCGTCGCCAAGGGCGACCTGACCCGCAACATCCAGGTCGACACCCGCGGCGAGATGGAACAGCTCAAGGACAACATCAACCTGATGGTGTCCAACCTGCGCGAGACCACCGCCGACCAGGCCGACGCCGACTGGCTCAAGTCCAACCTGGCCCGCATCTCCGGTCACATCCAGGGCCACCGCGACCTCAACGAGCTCGCCCGCCTGATCATGACCGAGGTGACGCCGCTGATCGGCGCCCAGCACGGAGCCTGCTACCTGCCCGAGGACCAGGACAACGAGGGGGTCTTCCGCCTCTACGCCGGGTTCGGCTTCGACCCGCCCGAGGGGCGCCAGCGCATCCGCAAGGGCATCGGCCTGGCCGGTGAGGCGCTGTCCCAGCAGGTCGAACAGCAGATCTCCAACATCCCGCCCGGTTACGTGCAGGTCGAGTCCGGGCTGGGCGGCGCGCAGCCCCGCAACCTGTACATCCTCCCGATCGTCACCGAGGGGCGCTCGCTCGGCGTGGTCGAGTTCGCGTCCTACGACGAGTTCCGCGAGATCCACAAGAACTTCCTGCGCCAGCTGGTAGCCCTGCTCGGCACCACCATCAACACCATCCTGGCCAACAACCGCACGGAGCACCTGCTCGAACAGTCCCAGCAGCTCACCAGCCAGCTGCGCGAACGCTCCAACGAGCTCCAGCGCCAGCAGGAGGAGCTGCGCGGCAAGAACGCGGAGCTGCGGCAGAAGGCCACCCAGCTGGCCAACCAGAACCGCGCGATCGAACTCCAGAACCAGCAGATCCAGCGTTCCCGCAACGCCCTGGAGGAGCGCGCGCACCAGCTCCAGGTCTCGTCCAAGTACAAGTCCGAGTTCCTGGCCAACATGTCGCACGAGCTGCGCACGCCGCTGAACAGCCTGCTGATCCTGGCCCGCCTGCTCGCGGACAACGCCGAGCAGAACCTGTCCGCCAAGCAGGTGGAGTTCGCGCAGACCATCCACAAGGCCGGCAGCGACCTGCTGCTGCTCATCGACGAGATCCTGGACCTGTCCAAGGTGGAGGCGGGCCGCGCCGAGGTGCAGCCCAGCGAGGTCTCCATCGCCCAGCTCGTCGACTACGTGGAGGCCACCTTCCGCCCGGTCACCGGCGAGCAGGGGCTGGCGTTCGCGGTGGACGTCTCACCGGACATCCCGGGCACCCTGTGGACCGACGAGCAGCGCCTCCAGCAGATCCTGCGCAACCTGCTCTCCAACGCGGTGAAGTTCACCCCGCAGGGCGAGGTGCGGCTGCTGATCGAACCCGCCTGGGCGCTGGAGAACGCCGACCTCGACATGTTCGTGGAGAACGAGGAGGTCATCGCGTTCACCGTCGCCGACACCGGGATCGGGATCGCCGAGGACAAGCTCCAGGTGATCTTCGAGGCCTTCCACCAGGGTGACGGCGGCACCTCGCGGCGCTTCGGCGGCACGGGCCTGGGCCTGTCCATCAGCCGGAACTTCGCCCGCCTGCTCGGCGGTGAGATCCGCGTGCAGAGCGTGGCCAACCAGGGGTCGACCTTCACCCTGCTGCTCCCGGTCCGGCTGCCCGACGACGCCGGGGAGAACGCGGACGAGATCACCACCAGCCTGGAGCCGGTGCCCGCGATCGAACCGAGCCGGATCGAGTTCGACTCCCTGCCGGACCTGACCGACGACGAACTCAACATGCCGGACGAGGACTTCGACGCCGTCGTGGCGGCCCTGACCGACTCCGGGGAGACGGTCGAGCCGCTGCCCATGGTGCAGGTGCTCAAGGCGCCCGATCCCGCCGAGGCGGAGTCGAGTGAGAGCTCCCAGGAGACGGTGGAGGCCCGGACCGACCCCGAGCGGCGGGCCGTACTGGCCGGACAGCGGGTGCTGATCGTCGACGACGACGTGCGCAACGTGTTCGCGCTGACCAGTGCCCTCGAAGCCGAGGGGCTGGAGGTCCTCTACGCTGACAACGGGCACACCGGCATCGAGAAGCTGGAGGCCAACGAGGACATCTCCCTCGTCCTGATGGACGTGATGATGCCCGAGCTGGACGGCAACCAGACCACCCAGCGCATCCGCGAGATGCCGCAGTTCGAGGACCTGCCGATCATCTCCCTGACGGCCAAGGCCATGCAGGGCGACCGGGAGCGCAGCCTCGCGGCGGGGGCCACGGACTACGTGACCAAGCCGGTGGACCTGGACCACCTCCTGGACGTGATGCGACGCTGGCTCACGGCGGGCCCGGAGGAGACCAGAGCGGGCGCGGCGGGCGACGACCTCAGGGCCGGTGGAGCGGACGCGACCGAGGCCGGGCACAATGGCGCCACGGGCCACCACGGCCACGGCGAAACCACGGATAACAACGACGCGAGCGGGGACACTGGCAGCACCGGTAGCACCCCGACAGAAGACTCGGAGTAGCCAGCAGTGACTCAGAAGGCCAACATCCTTCTCGTCGACGACCGAGACGAGAACCTGATCGCTTTGGAGGCGGCCCTCACCTCCCTCGACCAGAACCTGGTCAGGGCCAACTCCGGTGAGGAGGCTCTGAAGCACCTTCTGGGCACCGACTTCGCGGTCATCCTGCTCGACGTGATCATGCCGGGCATGGACGGGTACGAGACCGCCGCGCACATCAAGCAGCGCGAGAAGACCAAGGACGTGCCGATCATCTTCCTGACCGCCCAGGAGGTCGATCGGCACCAGGTCTTCCGCGGTTACTCCTCGCGCGCAGTGGACTTCCTGATCAAGCCGTTCGACCCGTGGGTGCTGCGCTCCAAGGTCGAGGTGTTCGTGGAGCTGCACCAGCTCAAGGCGCAGATGCGTGAACAGGCCAGGTCACTCCAGCGGGTCCTCAACCAGGAGACCGGGGAACCCGGCCGGGTCCTGGCCGAGCAGCTGGCCCAGCGCTCGCGCCAGGTCCAGGCCGACCTCGCCTCCCTGCGCGAGCACGTCGTCGACAACTACCAGGAGGCCGACCAGCCGCTGGTGGACGCCGTCCGACGAGTCGACCGCTCCGCCTCCCGGCTGTCCACCCTGGTCGACACCCTGCACGGGCCCCAGTAATTCGGGGCCCTTGCGGGGTACCTTCGGTGTCTGCGGTGTGATGGCTCGTTCCTCGCAATCCCACCTCCACCACCTCCAGAACCCTCTCCGGCGCCTTCACCTTTTTTGGGCCTCCGCTTCGCTTTGGCCCGGGTTCGGCGCCTTTGCAGAGGAACCTTCGGTGTCTGCGGTGTGATGGCTCGTTCCTCGCAATCCCACCTCCACCACCTCCAGAACCCTCTCCGGCGCTCTCACCTTTTTTGGGCCTCCGCTTCGCTTTGGCCCGGGTTCGGTGCCTTTGCAGAGGAACCTTCGGTGTCTGCGGTGTGATGGCTCGTTCCTCGCGATCCCACCTCCACCACCTCCAGAACCCTCTCCGGCGCCGAACCAAGCACCCCCCTTGGGGTGAGCGCGTAGAGGCTGGACTCACGCCTGTGGCTGAGGGGGCGGCCAACTGTGTGGCACCCCCTCGCGGCGCACGCCTGTGGCTGAGGTGAGCCTGCGGGTTGCCGCCTGCGGCTGGGGCGGTCGGGCCTTCGGCCGCACGGGCGCCCATGGCGGCTGAGACCCCCGATCGAGCATCCGGCTCTGCCATGCGCGGAGCTGCCTGTACACCTGAGCCACGGTCGGGAAAGCCGACCCACCGCGTCTGCCACGCCAGCAAGCCGCCAGCGAGGAACGAGCCAGGCGTGGACGAGGACACTGTGTCCCGAAACCCGAATCCTCTCCAAGGCACCGAACACGGGCCGAAGCGAAGCGGAGGCCCTGGAAGGACGCGGAGGCCCGAATATCAGGGACGGGGTGGGAGGGCCAGGCCGATGTGCTCGCCGATCTCCTCGATCAGTCCGAGGTCGGCCAGCCGGAAGCTGCCCCGGTTGCTGCGGCGGATCAGGGTGAGTGCGCCACGCACCCCCCGACTGCCCCTCAGCGGCACGGACAGCAGCGAACCCGCGCCGAGGACGGACAGGAGCGGGGCCCCGACCCGCGAGTGCCCCAGGACCGTCTCGTCCTCGATCAGGGGGAACAACAGGGACTGGCCCCGGCCCAGCACCTCGCCTGGGATGTCCGAGTCACCCGGAGTGAGTGAGGCGACCTCCTCCCGCTGTCCCTCGGGGGCGTCGGCGGGGCCGACCACGGTCGCGCGGCGGGCCGCCCTGGGGCCCTCGGGCAGGTCGCAGACGTCGATGATCACCCAGTCCGCGTAGGAGTCGGCCAGGAGGTCGGCCGCGTCGGTCAGGGCCAGGTCCCTGGTCGGGGTGGTGCCGCGCAGCAGCAGCCGGGTCATCCGGGTGAGCACGTCCAGGCGTCGAGCGGCCAACACGACCACCTGGTCCTCCACCTCGGACTCCAGCGGGGCCGGGCCCTCCTCCTCCGCGCCGCTCATGGGCGGCGACATCGCCACCAGCACCAGCGGCTGCGCCTCGGTGGGCAGCTGCAGGCGGGTGAGGGTCAGGTGCACGTCCTCCGCCCAGCCGCGCTGGGCCAGGCGCGACTCCAGGTGCGCCGGGCCGTCTCCGCGCAGGACCGCAGCCAACCACGACTGCATCGCGGCGCGTTTGCGCAGGTCCACGAAGTGCGTGAAGGGTTTGCCGGTGAGGTAGCCGGGGGCGCTGCCCAGCTGGGTGGCCCCGGCGCCGTTGATCCTTCGGACGTAGCCGTCGTGGTCGAGCAGGACCACGGGCACGCTGAGTTCGTTGAACACCGCGCGCAGCAGTGCGCGGTCGCCGTCCTCGGCGGGTCTGCGGGGTTCGGGCGGCTCGCTGTGCGCGCGGGCCAGCTCCGACCCGGCGGTCCCGAGCAGGCGCTCGGCGTACTCCAGTTCGGCCAGGGCCGCCTCCGCGGTGCCCTGGGCGTCGTCCGGGTACATGGCGTGCGTATTGCGCAGGGCAACTATCCGCTCACTCAGAGCAGCGATCTCGCGTTGCAGATCGGCGAGGTTCTCCGACACGCTCAGGGTCTCCCGGTCATCGTCGAGGGCGTCCCGCCAGCCACGGGCCTGACACCGTTGACCCGCGGCCGGGTCGGGCGACCGTCCGGTCGAGGGTCTCCCGAAGGTTACCTTTGGAGCGGGGACCCGGGAATCGTCGGAGGAGGTTCGGACAGTGTGGATCGAACGCCTCGCCCGTGACATCGGAGCGTTGGGGCAGGCCGAGCACACCACCCTCCAACGTGCCCTGGACCAGATGAGCAGGGCCGCCGCCCTCGGGGTCCCGGGCTGCTCGGCCGCGCTGGTGGTGGTCTGGCGCGAGGTGGTGGGACAGGACGGCTCCATCCGCCACGTGGTCACCGACTACGGCGCCTCGCACTCCGACCTCGCCGAGGCCCTGGAACACCAGTACACGACCGACCAGGGCCCCACCGTGGAGGCCGTCCGCGAGATGACCCAGGTCCGCGTCGCGGACGTGCTCCGCGAGAACCGCTGGCCCCGGTACACGAGCATGGCCGTGCAGTGCGGCGACCGCTCCTCCGTCACCCAGCCGAGCAAACTCACCGGCGACGGCGACGAGGACCGCATCCTCACCTTCGGCGTGCACTCCGGCCGCGCCGACGCCTTCGACGAGGTGGTCGTCACCCAGCTCACGGCGCTGCTGGCCGAACACGCCGCGATGGCCCTGAACACCGCCGACCGCCAGGCCGACGCCGCCCGCGAGTCCGCCCACATGCGCCGCGCGATGTCCGCGCGCACGGTGATCGACCAGGCCAAGGGCATCATCATGCACGCCCGGGGCTGTGACGCCGACACCGCCTTCGCCGCGCTTCGGGAGGTGGCGCAGCGTAACCGGAAGAAGGTCGTGGACGTGGCCCGGGATCTGGTCGCGGAGAACACCGGGCCGCAGCGGTCGCGCCGTCCGAGGCCAGACGGGCGCTGAGACGGCGGCTTCGCCTACTGGTCGAGGTCACTCCGAGTCCAGAGCGTGACCGTGAGCCGTCATGATGAGGGTTCGGGGCCGTCGCGGTACGCGGTGGCGGTCGGTCCGCCCGGGGGAGCGTCGAGCTCCGCTCGGCGCACGTGAACGACAAGGAGAACCGAGCGTGACGTCAGACATCTCGATCCGCCGCGAGGATGGCGTCGTCATCGTGACACCCGTGGGGGAGATGGACGCCGTCACCTCACCCGCCCTCGCGGAGGCCCTCGACGAGGTGCTGTCCGCGCCCCTGCCCGTCGGAGTGGTGGTCGACCTCGCCAAGGTGGGCTTCTGCGACTCCCGCTGCATCGGGGTGCTGGTCTCGGCCTTCCGCCAGGCCCGCGACCTCGGACTGGGCCTCGTCGTCACCGAACCGCAGCCGCAGGTGAACCGCCTCTTCGTGATAGCGGGCATCGACCAGGTCATCCCGATCGACGCGAGCACGGACAACGCCGTGGACACGCTCAAGGCGTGAGCTCGACCCCCCGGCCGCACCCCGCCCGGGCACCGACCGAACCGCCCTCATGGTCGACACGTGTCTGATCGACGAAGTGCAGCCGGGTCAGCGACCCCTCACCGCTGCCGCAGATCTCCAGGAAGTCACAGGTCTGCCGGGTGATCCACAGCCCGTAACCGCGTGATCGGAGGGTGTCGGCCGGGCGGTAGCCCGCCAGCGGATCAGTGAGGTCGCCGTGTTCGTCGAGCACATCGCACACCCACCGGTCCCGCGCACGCCACAGGTGGACGCTGCCCTTGCCCGCGCCGTGTTCGAGCACGTTCGCCGCGAGTTCGTTCACCGCCACGACCATGCTGTCCACCCGCGCCCGGGGCAGGCCGACCGCGCCCGCCAGCGCCGCCAGCTCCTCGCGCAGACGGGGGAGCGACTGCCCGATCTCCAGCCGGTGCACCGGCCCCCTCACGGCGAGCGGCTCCGGCGCCAGGGGGCGGCGGCCGAAGGTCTCGGTCCCCAGGTAGGCGGGGTTGGGTCGCGGACCCGCCTCGTCCACCAGCGTCGGGTGGGTGGCGCGGATCGCGGCGCGCACGCCCGGCCCCAGGGGGCGCTCGTCGTGCACGCACAGCATGCGCATGCGCATCGGCGCCAACGCTGTGCTCAACACCGACTCCAGCCGGTGCCACTCGCGCAGCTCCATCGTCGGCCCGTCCGCCAGTGACGCCAGGGGAGGCTCGGCCACCACGCTCACCGGCCCCGGCCCGTGGAGGAGGGCCAGCCGGTGCAGGGCGGCCAGAGTGCGCCCAGGGGCCTCGTAGAGGTCGTCCCTCCCGATGACGTTCACCCTGTCACGCTCGTGCCGGTCCAGCTCGTTCAGGAGCGGTCCGGGGTCGGCGACGGAGAGCACGACGTGGGCGTCGGCGCGGACGGAGGACCGCAGCCGCTCCAACGCCACATCGTGGAACCGTCTCTCACGGCGGAACAGGAGTCCCTGGTGTTCGAACGTCATCGGTGTGGGCGGACCGTTCAGTTGGCGGAGCCGGACAGGAGGAGGTCCGCCTCATCCTCCTCGATCTCGTCGCGCGCGGCCAGATGCGGACGCGAACGTTCGTAGGCGAGCTCGGTCTCGATGGCGATGCGCTGCCACGTGAACCGGGAGCGGGCCCGGTCCACGGCGGCGATCCCGTAGGCGGTGCTCATCGTCGGGGTACCCAGGACGGCGCGAACCGAACGGGCCACCTCGTCGGGGCGGCCGAAACGCATCAGGACGCCGCTGGTGCGGTGCAGGACCGCGCCGGGGACAGCGCCGGTGGCGGTGGCCACCACGGGCAGCCCGCAGGCCATGGCTTCCAGGACCGCGCCGCCGTAGGGGTCATAGGAAGCCGCGGAGACGAAGACGTCGGCCGAACGCAGCAGACGCGGGAGCTCCTTGCGCTCCACCGGACCGGTCAGGTGCACGCGGTCGTCCACGCCCAGCTCCTTGGAGAGCAGCTCGATGCTCCGGGCGTTCTCGTCCAGGGCCACGTCCCGGTCCTCGGCCGTGGACACCAGCACCAGCTCGGCCTCGGGCAGGCGCACCATCGCCTCCACGAGGCGCCGGGCGCCGCCCGCCTCGGTCAGGGGGGTCACGGAGACCAGCCGGGCGCGCTCCTCGCGGCGGGCGTGCCACGGCTCGGCCGAGGCGCTGCCCTCCACGCTGAAGTGGTCCGGGTCCACGCCGAACGGCACGACGCTCACGTGGTGGCGCGGCACGCGCAGGCGGGCCAGCTCCCCCTGCTGGTCGGTGGAGTTGACCAGGACGTGGTCGGCGCGGGAGGCGAGGATCGTCTCCATGCGGGCGCGGTCGGGCCGCTCGGGCAGACCGGAGCGCTGCTCGCTGGCGTTGAGCGAGTGGAAGGTCTGGACGATCGGGGTCCCGCTCTGGTCCTTCTCGCTGTGTGCCTGGGCGTGCAGGGCGGCCAGACCGCTGGTCCAGCCGATGGCGTGCAGGACGTCGGGCACGTCCTCGTCCAGGACGGCGGCGAGCGCGGTCCCGAAGGCCCCGGTGTGCTCGGCGTGCTCCTCCTCGGCGAGCGGGCGGGCGGGCCCGGCGTCCAGGTAGGCGACGGAGACGCCGCGCGCCATGCGGGTGCGGCCGTCGGGCTGGGCGGGGTCGCTGCGGCGGACGTAGACGGTCACCCGGTGCCCGCGCTTGGCGAGCTGGCGGGACAGGGCACACACGTGCAGGCTCGCGGGGCAGGCCGGCTCGCCCCGGTGGGCGGGGAGGGGATTGGCGTGTTCGGCGACCATGGCGATCTTCACTGGGCTTCGGACTCCTTGGACACCGCCGTGGTGTCCGTCGTGGATGGGCCCGGCGGGACTCCGGAGCGGGGAGTCGGAATCCTGCCGGGCGGGGCTTGCGCGGTGGTCCCGCACCGGCGGCCGCGGTGGCGCCGGGCCGCTCGGGCACGGGAGCGGGGGACCAGGGGGAGCGGGGCGGACGGGTTCAGGAAGACGCGCGTCCGGGACCGGGGTCCGGTGGAGGGGGATGGCGGGCAGCGCTGAGGACCGCGCGCACGCGGTGCGCACGGACGGTGGAGACCGGAGAGGAGAGAGGAAGGGAAGGACGCATGAGACCACACCAAACGACCGTCGAAAGGGAGTTCGAGCCACCGGGGCACCCGAGGAAGTCAGGGCACCGCACAGGGCGGTCGTGTGTGTCTGCGTCTTAGACACCCAACGGGACCATTCTGCCAGACCCTCAGGGAACCGACAACGTGGCATCGATCCCCTTCAGGGCGCCGCGGGAGCGGGCGCACCCCTGTCCGGCGCCTCCGGGCCGTTGTCGCGCGGGGCCTCTGGTCTGCGGGTTGTCCGAACCTGGCGGTGGGCCCTGTCGGGCGGTCCCCGGCACCGCTACTGTCGGACCCGAACCGAACGACGGCACCACACACGTCCCAGGATCAACCGCGACCACACTTTTGGCGGCGAAAACCGGTGCGGGAACTGCATATCCGGGTGTTTTCCGCCATGATGTACGCGGATTTTGACCGACTCCGGCGGTGGCTCGGTACGGTTACTGAATCCAGACGATGTACGGGACTCGACCAAGGCCCGGCGCCAGGCGCCGGGCAACCGGCCACGGCCGATGAAACGGGAGGAAGGGCGTATGGGTGTCGCTGGTGGGGAAGTCATTGTCACGGCCCTCACGCACCGGGGCGCTATTCGCCCCGCCAACGAGGACTCCGTGGTCATGGGTGCTCTCACCGTCGCCAGCGCGAACATGACCTCCCCGGTCCGCTGCGTGCTGCCGGTGAGCGAACCGGTCATCCTCGCGGTCGCGGACGGGATCGGCGGCCAGGCCGCCGGTGAGATCGCCTCCGAACACGCGGTGCACCGCATGGCCGAGATGGGGCCGCGCCTGAACGGCGCCGAGGAGATCGCCCAGCTCCTCACCAACATCGACGAGGAGATCAAGGACCACGCGCTCCAGCACACCGAGTTCTCCGGCATGGGGACCACGGTCGCGGGCGTGCTGCTCAACAGTGACGGCAACTTCTGGTTCAACGTGGGCGACTCCCGCACCTACCGCCTCGAGGGCCGTCACCTGCGCCAGCTCTCCGAGGACGACTCCCCGGCCCTGCCCCCCTCCGAGGACGGCCGCCCCGTCACCACCAACTTCATCACCCAGTCCCTGGGCGGCAGCTCCGGCGGCTCGATGGTCCCCCACGTGGGACGCGACGACGCCGCCGACCCCAGCGCCTGGCTCATGTGCAGCGACGGCCTGTCGGACCTGGTGCTGCCCGAGGAGATGGAACGGATGATCGCGGAGGCCGGCAGCGACGAGGCCGCCGTACACGCCCTCTGGCAGGCCGCCATGGAAGCCGGCGGCAAGGACAACATCAGCATCCTGCTGGCCCGCAGAAGGTAGCCGGCGCTCGAACACGGAAGGGGCCCGCACGCGTCGGCGTGCGGGTCCCCATGTCGTGGGTGCTACTTCTGGGAGCCCTCTCCGGAGCCGGGGCGGTTGCGCGAACGCACCACCACGAGCACGACCGCGCCGATCGCGGCGACGGCCACGACGACACCGGCCAGGATCATCAGCGGGGAGGTCCCGCCCTCCTCGGCGGCGGTCTCCTCGGCCACGGGGGCCTCGCTCGTGGTCTCCTCAGGTGTCTCCTCCTCGGCGCCCGCGGGGTCCTCCTCGGGCTCCTCGGGGGCGGCGGCCGCGACGGCCTCCTCGGACAGCGTGAAGCTCAGGGTGTCCTGGATGGGGTGGCCGTCCGAGGACACCACCCGGTACGAGATGCCGTACTCGCCCTCCTCGGTGGGCGGCGTGAGCGCGACGGACACGTCGGTGCCGTCGAAGGTCAGCTCGCCCTCCTGGATCTCCTCGCCCCCGGGGCTGGTCACGACGATGGCGCTGCCGCTGCCACCGGACATCGGGGCGTTGTTGAAGGTCAGCGTGACCTCCTCGGGGACGGTGTCCAGGGTGACGCCGTCCTCCGGGTCGGAGGCGATCAGCACGTCGTGGGCGAAGGCGGGGGCGGGGGCCAGCAGCAGCGCGGCGGCGAAGGGGGCGACCAGGGCCGCGGTACGGATTCTTCTCATGATCTTCTCTCAGGCCGTTCGGGTGCGGTTCGCGCCCGGCGGGCACGGGTCGGGGACCGGTGCTCGTCGGGGCTCTTCGGGGGACCGCCTCGACCGCCGGAGCCCTGGGGCTACGGGGCCGTGCGGAACGCGGGCGAACCGGGAGGCCCGCGGGGACCGTGTGTCGACGGCTCTGGGGAAGGCGGCGCGAGGGCCGGGGGCGCGACGGGCGCGACCCCGGACTCCGCGGGCGTGAGGTCGGGCAGGCGCGGCGGCCGAGGGAGGGCCCGGGAGACGGCGGCGGTGAGGAACCAGAGCGCGGACTCGCCATGGGACAGCAGCGCGGAGGCGAGCAGGGCCGCCCACAGGTGGGCGAACAGCATCCCCGGCGCGAGGCCCAGGGCGGCGGAGCCGTGCCCGGCGTGCTCGACCTGGACGGTCCCGGGTCCCGACAGCTGGAGGATCAGGTGCAGGGCGACCTGTGCGAGGGCCATCACGGCGAAGATGTCGCCGAAGCCCCGCATGATCCTGGTGAACCGCCAGAGGAGACCGAACAGGAACGCCGTGGCCAGGAGGAACCCCCAGGCCCCGGCGGGGGTGTCGGCCCCGACGTTGTGGCCCACCCAGGCAATGCCCGTGCACGCACCGGCGAGGAGCGCCGTGCGTGTGAGGCGGAGCGTGCCGTGAGCGGGTCGCACGATAGTGAACCTAGGCCGTGCCACAGGGGCCCGCAAGACCTCCGGACGTGAGAACGCGCTCGAACGTCTCGGAGTGGGGCCTCGGTGGCGGAGATGAGCCGCCGGACGCGAACCCTCGCGTCCGGCGGCGCCACCTCGCCAGGACGTGTTCGGCGGACGCACGCGGCGTCCGCCGAAAACGACCTAACCCGCCGGAACCAGCTCGCGGCGCATGTAGCGACGCTGCTCGGGGGTGGTGCCACCCCAGACTCCGTGAGCCTCCCCGGCGCGCAGGGCCCACCGCAGACATTCCGGGCGAACAGTACAGCTGCGGCAGACGTCCAGGGCCCGCTCCGTGTCGGTGCGGCCGATCCCGGTGCTGCTCACCGGGAAGAAGATCTCGGGGTCGTACGAGCGGCAGTTCCCCTGCTCGACCCAGTCCTCGCTGTCGTGGTACAGGCGGTTCACGGACGCCTCCGATCCCTGGTCAGTGGTCCTCGCCGTGTTCCCACGGCGGGGGCGACGAAGTTCGAGTCCGCACTGCCGTCCCGGGGGTGCCGGTCCCGCATGGGCTGCGGCGAAGCGGTGCGACTAATCGTAGTACTACATGAGGTCGTACTACACAGAGTCTGATGGAAAGTCGGAGATTCATCAAGGACGTACGACGGTGGTCCCGGTCTCCACTGGTCGGTCGGGGGCGAGCCGAAGGGCGGTTCGCGGGGGTTCGTCCGGCGTCTTGAACCGAAGGAAATTCCTGCGTACAAGTGGTTCCCACGGGTGTCACGCGTAACGTGTGACGTGGGTGGTGAGTCACCCAGGGCGATATGTCGCGAGCTTTCCACCGAATTGATGTGACTTAACGCACGCTTAATATTCGTCGTGGAGGCTCTATGTTTGACCCTGACGGTTGCCGACCACCCGCCCGCGAGTCACCTCTCACCTCGCGCGACGCCGGTCCGCCCTGGGGGCTGAAGCCCCTGATAGACAGGGCGTGGACGGGCGGTCCGGCCGCTACCCAGCGTCACCTGGGAGCCCCGCCCAAGGCGGAATCAAGCTGCTAAATAAACAAGCCCTACCCATTGGTAATCCTCCCAAACATCTGCGCGGAATCTCGCCGAAACTCCTTTGACCTTCTTTCGCTAAGTTCGATCGACGTGCCACATCAACGAACGAACCTCCAAGCACGCGACCGAATCGAAGGTGGGGCTGTGAGCTCCGAGACCACGGAGGCCGCGGGCCGTGAGGACGTGCGCCTCTCGCACCCCTCCCCGGAGGACGGGCCGCACATGTGGCGGTTGGCCGGCGACACGGGGATGGACGTGAACTCCCCGTACGCCTACACGCTCTGGTGCCGGGACTTCGCCACGACCAGCGTCGTGGCACGGGACGCCGACGGCCGGATGGCGGCCTACGTCACCGGCTACGTCCGTCCCGACAGCCCGGACACGTACTTCCTCTGGCAGGTGGCCGTCGGCTCCGAGTACCGGGGTCAGCGGCTGGCCCGCCGGATGCTCGACTTCATCGGCGAACGCCTCGCCGGACAGGGCCTGCGCTACCTCGAAGCGACCGTCACCCCCGACAACGAGGCCTCAAGGGCGCTCTTCTCCTCGTTCGCGCGGAGCCTGGGCGCGGAGGCCGTGTGGAGCCCGCTCTTCGGTGCGGAGCACTTCCCGAAGGACGGCGAAGGGCCCCACGACCCCGAGGACCTCGTGCGCATCGGGCCCATCGGCGCGCACTCCGACACCGACGACTAACCGACCGTCCCGGATCGAACGCGATCCCCACCCGCCCCTCGTCCCAAGCCCTGAGCCCACGAAGTTGGGGAAAGGAACCAAGGAACATCACGATGGAGACCTTCCAGCGCCTCGAGTCCGAAGTCCGCGGATACTGCCGGAACTGGCCTGTCGTCTTCGACAAGGCGGTCGGCAGCCACGTCCACGACGAGACCGGCCGCCCGTACCTGGACTTCTTCGCCGGGGCCGGATCGCTCAACTACGGGCACAACCACCCCGAGTTGAAGACCTCGCTCATCGAGTACCTGACCGACGACAAGATCGTCCACAGCCTCGACGCCTACAGCGTGGCCAAACGCGAGTTCCTGAAGACCTTCGAGGACGTCATCCTCAAACCCCGGAACCTGGACTACAAGGTCCAGTTCCCCGGCCCGGCGGGAAACAACGCGGTCGAGGCCGCGCTCAAGCTGGCCCGTAAGTACACCGGTCGCCAGACCATCATCAACTTCACCAACGGCTTCCACGGCATGACCCTGGGCGCCCTGGCCGTCACCGGCAACTCCATGAAGCGCGGCGGTGCCGGTGTGCCGCTCGACCACGTGGCCACCATGCCGTTCGACAACTACCTCGACGGGAAGACCCCGGACTTCCTGTGGCTGCGCACCCTCCTGGAGGACAGCGGCAGCGGTCTGGACGCCCCGGCGGCCGTGATCGTCGAGGCCATCCAGGGCGAGGGCGGCATCAACGTGGCCAGTGCCCCCTGGCTGCGCGGCCTGTCCGAGCTCTGCCAGGAGTACGGCATCCTGCTGATCCTGGACGACATCCAGATGGGCTGCGGCCGTACCGGCGAGTTCTTCAGCTTCGAAGAGGCCGGCATCACCCCGGACATCGTCACCCTGTCCAAGTCCATCAGCGGCTACGGCCTCCCGATGGCGCTCACGCTGTTCAAGCGCGAGCTGGACGTCTGGGAGCCGGGCGAGCACAACGGCACCTTCCGCGGCTTCAACCCGGCCATGGTCACCGGTACCGAGGCGCTGCGCCGCTTCTGGTCCGACGACACCTTCGCCCAGGCCACCCTGGCCAAGGGCGAACTGGTCGCGGGGCGCCTCGCCGAGATGGCGGAGGAGCACTCCGACTTCGGCGCGCACGTGCGCGGCCGCGGCCTGGCCCGTGGTCTGGCCTTCGACGCCGAGGGCGGCATCGCCAAGAAGGTCGCCGCCGGGTGCTTCGACCGCGGTCTGCTCCTGGAGACCTCCGGTCCCGAGGACGAGGTCGCCAAGCTGCTCCCGCCGCTCACCACGACGGAGGAGGAGCTGACCACCGGCCTGGACATCATGGCCGACGCCGTCCGCGAGGCCGTCAAGGTTCCCCAGACCGCCTAGTACGCGACACGCCGGTGCGGTTTCGGACCGGCGTGCCCATCGAATCCGGCGCGGGGCCGACCAGTACCTCTACCCGGGGTGACGGTCGGCCCCGTACCGTGTACCACCAGCGCACACAGCGCGCATCAGAGCGTGAAGGAGACACAAGTGATCGTTCGCAGTATGGACGAGGTCAACGACACCGACGCTGACATCAAGACCGAGAACTGGCGGAGTCGTCGGATCGTCCTGGCGAAGGAGAAGGTCGGCTTCTCCTTCCACGAGACCGTTCTTTACGCGGGCACCGAGTCGACGTTCTGGTACGCCAACCACATCGAGCTCGTGCACTGCATCGAGGGCGAGGCCGAGCTGACCAACGAGGAGACCGGGGAGAAGCACATCATCACCCCGGGCACCCTCTACCTGCTCAACGGCCACGAGAAGCACACGGTCCGCCCGAAGACCGACTTCCGCGTGCTGTGCGTCTTCAACCCGCCGGTCACCGGCCGTGAGGTCCACGACGAGAACGGCGTCTACCCGCTGGTCGTCGAGGAGGACGTCAACGCCTAGGCGTAGAGCCAACGCGGGGCGGGGTCCGGTGGTCCGGACCCCGCTTTCGTGTTTTCGGGGGTAGGAATCCCTCGGTAACGGGCATAAGAACCCATAGTCACGAACCACAGGTGGCCAGCTCGGAGGGAGTACGTCGTCGGGTCACCCGACGAACAGCGACTCATAACCAGTGCATAACGGACCAATCGGGTTCAGTTACTGCACCTCGGGCTCGGGGAGGGAGACCCCGTACCAGCGCCGTCGTCCCGAGCACCCGGGCAACGGTCACGACCGCGGCCACCGAGCCGCGGACCCCGCCCACTTGAGGCGATTCAGCATCCGAACGCGTGAGGCCCTCGCCCCGTCCTTCGGGCGAAGGCTCCGCACCCGCGAGTTTTCGAGGAGCAGTCGTGAAGAATCAGGTACCAGCGCGTCGGCGGGGAACCTGGGGACGTCGAGACGCGTTCCGCCTGGCCGGAGCTGGCGTCGCGGTGGCCGCCCTGGCTCCGTCGCTCGCGTCGTGCTCCAGGGTCAGCAGCGGTGCGTCCCTGGCCGACCTGCGTGAGCAGGGGTTCGTCCGGGTCGGCCTCGCCAACGAGATCCCCTTCGGGTTCGTCGACGGGTCCGGGGAGGCCGCGGGGCAGTCGCCCGCCGTCGCCAAGGCCGTCTTCGAGGAACTGGGGATCCCGGAGATCGTCGCCACCTCCACCAGCTGGGACGGCCTGATCCCGGGCCTCCAGAACGACCAGTTCGACGTCCTCGCCGCCGGTGTGTTCATCACGCCGGACCGGTGTCAGGAGGTCGCCTTCAGCGAGCCGACCGCCACCGCACCCGAGGCCTTCATGGTCGCCCAGGGCAACCCCAAGGCCATCCAGCACTTCGAGGACATCGCCGCCGACCCTGACATCAGGCTGGCCGTGCTGAACGCCTCCGTGGAACAGAACTACGCCGAGTTCTTCGGCGTCCCCGAGGGCCAGATGGAACTCATCCCGGACCAGACGACCGGCTTCGAGATGCTGGAGAACGGCCGTGTCGACGCCATCTCCATGCTGAAGGTCTCGCACGAGTACCTGCTGATGGAGCGCGGCGGCGACTTCGAGGTCACCGAACCGTTCTACCCGGTCATGGACGGCAAGGAGGAGAAGGGCTGGGGCGGCCTCTGCCTGCGCCAGGGTGACGACGAGATGCTCGACGAGGTGAACCGGGTCATCGCCGAGTTCACCGAGAGCGGCCGCCTCCTCGAGCTCGGCGAGGAGTGGGGATTCACTGAGGACGACCTGCCCGACGGCACGAGCACCGCCGAGCTCTGCGAGGGCTGATCCAGCGTGGAGTTCCTGCAAGCACAGCTACCCCGCTACCTCGACGGTGCCTGGATCACACTCCAGCTCACCTTCGGGGGGGCCGTCCTGGCCTTCGTCTTAGCCATGGTCTTCGGGATCATGGGCACCGTACGGTCCTGGCTCCTACGCGCGATCACCACTGTCTACGTGGAGGTCTTCCGGGGGATCGCCGCTCTCGTGGTGATGTTCTGGTTCGTCTTCGCGGTCCCGGACATGACCGGTTTCGAGCTGGAGCCGATGTTCGCCGCGATCCTCGCGCTCGGCCTGAACGTCGGTGCCTACGGCGCCGAGGTCGTGCGGGCCGCGCTCAACGCGGTGCCCAGGGCCCAGGTCGAGGCCACCGTCGCGCTGAACCTCTCCTGGTTCCAGCGCATGCGCCTGGTTGTCGTGCCACAGGCGTGGGCGCAGATGCTGCCCACGTTCGGCAACCTGATCATCGAGCTGATGAAGGCGACCGCCGTGGTGTACATGGTCGGCATCCTCGACCTCACCGCCGTCGCCCGTGAGGTGCGCAGCGGTACGGGCGAGACGTTGGCCGCGTTCGCGATCGCGTTCGTCATCTACTACCTGATCGCGCAGGTGCTGATCTTCGGTATGCGACTGCTCGAGCGCCGCGCCAACCAGAAGCTGGGCCGTACCCCGCCGACCGGCGGCGGGATCATGAGCCTGCTCCGGCCCCCGTCGGTCGGTACCCAGGTGGGGGTGGCCAAGTAATGAACAACGATTCCACGCCCATGATCTGGGACTTCGCCTTCACCTTCGAGGTCATACCGAGCCTGCTCCAGGGCCTGCTGGTGACGATCCAGCTCACGCTGATCGGCTACAGCATCGCCCTGACCCTGGGCCTGTTGATCGCGGTCGTGCGACGGGTCCCGTACGTCGGTTCCATCGTGCACTTCGTCATGGAGTTCATCCGGACCACACCGCTGATCATCCAGCTGGTGTTCGTCTTCTTCCTGCTGCCGGCAAGCTACGCACTGCCGGTGGTCGGCCCGGTCCCCATCACCGCGTTCACCGTCGGTGTGGTGGTCCTCGGCGTCCACTACGCGGCCTACACCGCCGAGGTGTACCGCTCGGGTATCGAGGGCGTGGCCAAGGGCCAGTGGGAGGCGGCCCGGGCCCTGAGCCTGCCGACCACACGGACCTGGGGAGCGGTCGTGCTTCCCCAGGCGATCCGCAAGGTCATCCCCGCTCTGGGCAACTACCTGATCTCCATGTTCAAGGACACGCCGCTGCTCTTCGCCATCGGTGTGGCGGAGCTGCTGACCAGGGCCCAGCGGGTCGGCAGCGAGAGTTTCCGGATGATGGAGGCCATCACCCTGGTCGGGCTCCTCTTCCTCCTGGTGAGCATCCCGTCCGCGATTGTGATTCGACGACTGGAGAAGCGATATGCCGCCGTCTGATACCCCTGAGAACACGACGGCACCGGGTGTCGGGGACGGCGTCGCCGACGGCCCGCTGATCGTGTTCGACCAGGTGGTGAAGCGCTTCGGCGACCTCACCGTCCTGGACCACCTCGACTTCGACGTGGCCGCCGGCGAGCGCGTCACCCTGATCGGGCCGAGCGGTTCCGGCAAGACCACCATCCTGCGCCTGCTCATGACGCTGGAGAAGGTCACCGAGGGCCGCATCAACATCGGCGGAGAGCCGTTCAGCCACATGCCGAAGGGCAGTGGCCTGGCCCCGGCCAGCGAGAGCTACCTGCGGCGCCGCCGCAAGAGCATCGGCATGGTGTTCCAGCAGTTCAACCTGTTCCCGAACATGACGGTGCGCAGGAACATCATGGAGGCGCCGGTCAACGTCCTCGGACTGTCCAAGGACGAGGCCAGCGCCCGGGCCGAGGAACTGCTGGACCTGGTGGGCCTGGGCGACAAGATCGACGCCCACCCGACCCAGCTGTCCGGCGGTCAGCAGCAGCGCGTGGCGATCGCCCGCGCCCTGGCGATGCGCCCGGAGATCCTCCTGCTGGACGAGGTCACCTCGGCCCTGGACCCGGAGCTGGTGGCGGGCGTGCTGGACGTGCTGCGGGAGGTGGCCGAGACCACCGACATCACGATGCTGTGCGTGACCCACGAGATGGGCTTCGCGCGGGACGTGTCCCACCGGGTCATGATGTTCGACGAGGGCCGCATCGCCGAGGAGGGCCACCCGGACCAGATCTTCGGGGACCCCCAGGAGGAGCGGACCAAGACCTTCCTGAAGTCGGTCCTGGAGAACGGGCACTAGATCCGGAGACGGGGCCCGCCCGGGCGTCGCGGCACACGACCGCGACGGTCCGGGCGGGCCCCGCCCCGTGTCAGCTCCTGTTCGGCCTACTCGGCGACCAGGACGAAGAAGAGGAACCCGAGGAACCGGGTGCGCCCGCGGAGCCGCTCGGGCAGCAGGTGCCGGGGGGTGTCCGGCGCGAAGGGCGGTTCGTCGATGTCCGCGACGCGGAAACCGGCCCCGGTGAAGTCCCGGACCATCGCGTGCAGCGGGCGGTGCCAGACGCGCAGGACCGCCCTCCGGCCCTGGAACTCCCACTCCACCGGCCAGGGGGAGACCTCGAAGTAGTCGGTGTCCGGCTTCAGCAGCGCGTGGGCGGCCGGATGGTCCACGGAGACCAGGAGACGGCCGCCGGGCCTCAGGACCCGGCGCAGCTCCCGGAGCGGTCCCTCCCACTCCCTGAGGTAGTGCAACGACAGCGAGGAGACGACGTCGTCGAACCCGCCGTCGGGGAACGGGAGCGGTTTCGCCAGGTCGAGCACGCGCAGGTCGGCGTCGTCGCCGAGGCGCTTCCTGGCCAGCCCGACCATCTCCGTGCTGGAGTCGAAGCCGGTCACCTCGGCGCCCCGGTTCCGCAGTTCCAGGGAGAGGGGGCCGGAGCCGCAACCCGCGTCCAGGATGCGGCGGCCGCCGACGTCACCGGCGAGGTTCAGCATGGCGGGGCGCTCGTAGTGAGCGTTCATGAGGTTGGCGTCGTTGTCGGCCGAGTACGCCTCGGCGAAGTCGTCGTAGTCGCTGGTGGTCACGTTGGCCTCGACTCCTGTTCGGGGGGTGGTCGGGTCCGACGGTAAGCGGTCAGGAGCCCCTTGGGGGCGCCGTCCTCCGTCTGGGTGCCACCTGGCCGGATTCCGGTCGTGGGTGACGCTCTCCGGGCGTGTCGGGGCCCTGGTGACAACGGGGTAACGACATACCGTAGTCATTAAGTCGCTTTTAGTTTTCCCTGGTGCAGAATGTGTGTTCTGAGACAGGGGGGACACTTGTGACCATGGTGCGAAGATGGGGGCTCGCCTGGGCCGTCGCCCTCGCCGCCGTCCTGATCATCGGGCCGGCGCTCATCCGGCCGGGGATGCGGGACGACGTCCTCGGTGAGTCGTCCGTGCTGTACCTGGTCTCCTGGATGCCGATGTTGATCGGCATCGTCATGGCCTGGGGACTCGTCCGGGCGTTCGGGCGACGGGACGAGCTGGACCGACGGATCGCCACCGCCATGGACGGCCACCCCGTCCTGCGCGAACTCGGCTGGATGGTGCTCCTGCTCGTCGGGTTCGTCCTCTCGATGGTCGTGCTGTCGTGGATCTTCACCGTCTACGGGGAGGAGACCGGCGTCTCCCCGGACCTCGCGATGTCCGTGGCGCTGGTCTCGCGCCTGCTGTTCCTGTTCGCCATCCCCCTGCTGATCCTGGACCGCTCGGGGCTGACCGTCGACGGCAAGGGCACCGCCATGCCCTCGATCGCCCTGAAGGTGGGGGAGCTCTGGCGCTGGCTCGGGGTGGTGCCCGTGTTCGTCACGGTGGTCCTGATGGGCTTCCTGATCACGCCGCACATCGGGCTCCCCGAGCCCTCACTCACGCTGTACGCCATGCTGGTCGCCTTCATGGTGATCGCCACCTGTGAGGAGATCTTCTTCCGGGGCATGATGCAGACCCGGCTGGAACTGCTCCTGGGGCGCTGGGGCGGCATCGTGCTGACCTCGGTGGTGTTCGCGATGACCTACGCGTTCATCCAGCCCTACGACGCCGTCTCCCAGCTGCCCGGCATCGACTTCGTGCACGACACCGGCATGGCCCTGCTCACCTACGGCGCCGCGGGCCTGTTCTACGGCTACCTGTGGGCCTGCTTCCGCAACACCTGGATCAACGTCCTCATGCGTGTGGCCATGTTCCTGCTCATCCTGCCGCCCGACCTCCAGATCGGCATCAGCCGGTAGCTCCGCCGCCCGCGAGTCCACGCGCCCCTCCAGGTCAGGTGGGGCGCGTGATCGCGTCATGAGGCAAAACTTGCCCGGCCTCCAGGGACACGGGCCGCGATATGGGTACAGGTCCTCCACAGCAGTCGCGTTGCGGTCATTTTCCCCTCACGGGGACGTCACCGTGCGGTCATGCAAAAGGGGGAGTCTGCCCACTGTGAGCACGGAATCAGCGCCAACGCCAGCGGGGCCCGCCACCGCCGACCTTCCCGCCGACAGGTTCATGGACCGGGAGGAGGGGTGGCTCCGGTTCAACCAACGAGTGCTCGAACTCGCGGAGGACGAGAACATCCCGCTGCTCGAACGGACGCGGTTCCTCGCGATCTTCTCCAGCAACCTGGACGAGTTCTTCATGGTGCGGGTGGCCGGGCTCAAGCGCCGTCTGGCCACGGGCCTGTCCGTCGCCTCACCCAGCGGGCACCACCCCAGGGACCTGCTGGAGCGCATCTCCCTGTTCACACACGACCAGATCCTGCGCCTGATCGCCTGTTTCGAGGACAGCGTCGCCCCAGCCCTGGCCCGGGAGGGCATCAGCATCGTCCGGTGGAGCGAACTGGACGACCGCGAACGCGAGTACCTGCACGGCTACTTCCGCCGCGCCATCTACCCGCTGGTGACGCCGTTCGCGGTCGACTCCGCGCACCCCTTCCCCTACATCTCGGGCCGTTCGCTCAACCTCGCGGTCACGGTGCGCGACTCCAACGACGACCGGCCCATGTTCGCCCGGGTCAAGGTGCCCAGCGCGCTCCCCAGGTTCATCGAGCTCACCACCCACGGCGGCGGCCGCTTCGTCCCGGTCGAGGACATCATCGCCGCGCACCTGCCCCAGCTGTTCGAGGGCATGCAGGTGGTCGAACACCACGCCTTCCGGGTCACCCGCAACGCCGACCTGGAGGTCGACGAGGACGAGACCGACGACCTCGTCCAGTCCCTGGAGAACGAACTCCTGCGCCGCCGCTTCGGACCGCTCGTGCGCCTGGAGGTGGAACAGTCCATCAGCGACGGGGCGCTGTCCATCCTCCGCGAGCAGCTCGGTGCCGAGGAGGAGGAGATCTACCGGGTTCCGGGGCCCCTCAACCTGGCCGGGCTCGCCCAGATCGCCGACACCGACCGCCCCGACCTGCGCTACCCGCCCATGGTCCCGGTGGAACCGCGCGCGCTCACCTCCGGCGACCTGTTCGCGACCATCCGCGAACGCGAGGTGCTCGTCCACCACCCCTACGAGTCCTTCGCCACCACCACGGAGCGGTTCCTCACCCTGGCCTCCACCGACCCCAAGGTCGTGGCGATCAAACAGACCCTGTACCGCACGAGCGGCGACTCACCCATCGTCGAGTCGCTCATCGAGGCGGCCAGGGAGGGCAAGGAGGTCGTGGTCCTGGTCGAGGTCAAGGCCCGCTTCGACGAACAGAACAACATCCAGTGGGCCCGCAAGCTGGAGGAGGCGGGCTGCCACGTCGTCTACGGGGTCGTGGGGCTCAAGACCCACTGCAAGCTGTCCATGGTCATCCGCCAGGACGACGACGGCCTGCTCCGCCGCTACTGCCACGTGGGCACGGGCAACTACAACCCGAGCACCGCACGGATCTACGAGGACTTCGGCCTGTTCAGCGCCGCCGCGGAGGTGGGCGAGGACGTCAGTGACCTCTTCAACAGCCTCACCGGGTTCTCCCGCAAGAAGCACTACCGCAGGCTCCTCGTGGCCCCCGCCGCCCTGCGCCGGGGACTCCTCAAACAGATCGCCACCGAGGTGGAGAACGGCCTCAAGGGCGAGCCCGCCCACATCAGGATCAAGGTGAACTCCCTCGTCGACGAGGAGATCATCGACGCCCTGTACCGAGCCTCTCAGTCCGGGGTCGACGTCGACCTGTGGGTACGCGGCAGCTGCGTGCTGCGCGCCGGGGTTCCGGGCCTGTCCGAGAAGATCCGGGTGCGCAGCATCCTGGGCCGCTTCCTCGAACACTCACGGGTGTTCGTCTTCGCCAACGGCTGGCGTCCCAAGGTGTGGATCGGCAGCGCCGACCTCATGCCCCGCAACCTCGACCGGCGCGTGGAGGCACTGGTCCGGATCGCCGACCCCGAGCAGTGCCGTCGGCTTGTGGGCATCATGGAGCTGGCGATGTCCGACAGCACCTCCTCGTGGCGGCTCGAACCCGACGGCTTGTGGAAGCGGGTCACCCACGACGCGGAGGGCCAACCGCTGGTCGACCTCCAGGACACCCTGAGAGGCGACCGGCACCTGAGAGTGGTGGACGGGTGAACACCCACGAACACGGGGCAGGTCACGAGGGCCCCGACGCGGGACCCTCGAGGACGAACGTCCCCGAGATCCGTATGACCAGTGCCTTCCCGCCGCGCGACACCGCGGTGGGCGGCTACCTGGAACCCATCCGCGCGGGCGGCGCGGTGCTCTGGCGCGACGGCCCCTCCGGTCGGGAGGTCGTCCTCATCCGGCGCCCCGACCGGGGTGACTGGACCCTGCCCAAGGGCAAGCTCAAGAACGGGGAACACCCCATCATCGGCGCCGTCCGGGAGGTCGAGGAGGAGACCGGCCTCACTCCCGTGATGGGGCGCCGGCTCCCGCCGCAGCGCTACCTCAAGGACGGCTGGCCCAAACAGGTGGAGTGGTGGGCGGCCACCCCGGCCCAGCCCGGCGGGCGGATCGACTACGAACCGAACGAGGAGGTGGAGACGGTCGAGTGGGTCGCCGTCGAGGAGGCCCGTGCCCGTCTCACCTACGACCACGACGTGCAGGTGCTCGACAACTTCCGGGTCGGTCCCGCGCGGACCTTCCCGATCGTCCTGCTGCGGCACCTGTCAGCGGGGGAGAAGCGCTCCTGGACCGACAGTGACCTGCTGCGACCGCTCGACGAGACCGGCCGCGCCGACGCCCTCGCCCTGCCCCGGGTGCTGGGCGCCTACGGGGGACTGCGCGCGCTGACGTCGGCGGCGGCCCGCTGCACGGAGTCCCTGCTGCCGCTGACGGTCGAGTGCGACGTCCCGATGAGTACAGAGCGCGCCCTCACGGTGGGACTCGAGGGCGGGGGCTACGACGTGGAGGAGGCCCGGGAGGTCATCGCGCGCGTCCTGGACGAGCAACGGCCCACGGTCGTGTGCACCCACGGTGAGCTGGTCCCGCACCTGCTCACCGAAGCGCTCACACGGCTGGGCGCGCCGCTTTCGCAACAGCGCGGCCTGCGCAAGGGGTCGTTCTGGGTGGTGCACGTCTCCCCGGAGGGGGAGCTGGCCGGGGTGGAGCGGCACGGGGTGCGCGAGTAGGTCCGCCCGTCGGCCCCGGTGAGGGAGTGGTCCCCGACGGTGACATGATGCCGTCATGCCCAAACACATGGTGGCCCGGAGCGTCGTGGTCGACGCACCGGCCAAGCGGATCTTCGACATCGTCGCCACACCGTCCCAGCACGCCGTGCTCGACGGCTCCGGCACCGTCCAGGGCGGGCCGTCCGGCCCGGACCGGTTGGAGCTGGGCTCCGAGTTCGGCATGGACATGAAGATGCTCGGGCTCCCCTACCGGATGACCAACCGCGTGGTGGAGTTCGAGGAGGGGCGGCTCATCGCCTGGAGGCACGTGGGCTCGCACCGCTGGCGCTACGAGTTCCGGGAGCTGCCCGAGGGCGGGACCCTCGTCACCGAGACCTTCGACTACTCGCGGGGCCAGATCGCCCTCTACGTGCTGAGCGGGGCCCCGGCGCGCAACGCGCGGGGCATCCTCCTGACGCTGGACCGGCTCAAGGCGGCCGCCGAGGCCGAGGAGGCCTGACCGCGACCGGGGCTCGCGATCCCCCCGGTCAGCGGTCGACCGCCACGCACGGCACTCTCCGAAATGCCCTAAAGTTCGGCAAGGGCCGCGTTCCCCCGCGCCTCCCGGCCGCCGCGGCGCGCAGGGTGAGCGGGCCCGCTGACAGGGAGTTTCCGGTGACAGGCGTGCCGGTCGATGCGGGAAGTCGGGAGACCAGTGGTGGGAACGAGCTTGGGCGACGTGTGGCAGGACGTGCTGACCGGCCAGCCCGATCCGGAACAGTGGATCATCGTCACGACCGCCGTGGTCGCCCTGGCGGCCGTGCTGCTGGGTCCGCCCTGGCGCGTGGCTCGCAACGTCGTCACCATCGCCCATGAGGGCGGGCACGCACTCGTGGCCCTGCTCAGCGGCCGCCAGCTGACCGGGATCCGACTGCACTCGGACACGTCCGGGGTGACGGTCTCCCGTGGCAGGCCCACGGGCATCGGCATGATCCTCACGGTCTTCGCGGGCTACGTCGCCCCGAGCGTGATCGGCCTCCTCGGCATCCTCATGCTGATGGCGGGCTACATCACCGCGCTGCTGTGGCTGAGCATCGTGATCCTGGCGGCCATGCTGCTCATGATCCGCAACTTCTACGGCGTGCTGTCGGTCGTGGTCACCGGAGCGGTGGTCTTCGGGGTCAGCTGGTTCACCCCGCACGAGGTCCAGGCGGCCTTCGCCTACCTGTTCATCTGGTTCCTGCTGTTCGCCGGTGTGCGCCCGGTCATCGAGCTCCAGTCACAGCGCGTGCGCAACCCCTCCCCGCACTCCGACGCGGACCAGCTCGCCCGCCTCACCGGACTCCCGGGCACCCTCTGGGTCGGGGTGTTCCTGCTGGTGAACGCCGCCGTCACCGCCCTGGGCGTGTGGCTGCTGTTCTTCTGAGCGGGAGACGCCGACCCGAGAGACGAAAACAGGCCCCGCGTCAGGACGCGGGGCCTTCGTCGTGCCCGGAGGCGGTGCGGCTACTGGGCGGTCTGCGGGGCGCTGAGCGCCAGGGCGACCGAGGCGAACACCGGGATGCGGGTGTCCAGCGAGGTGACGCGCAGGGTCTGCACCACGCGCGGCAGCGGGGCGGCGATCACCAGGAGGGCCTGCTGTTCCTTGGCGGCCTTGTGGGCGCGGATCAGCACGCGCAGCCCACTGGAGTCGATGAACCGCAGGTCGGCGCAGTCCAGCACGACGCGGCCGAAGGGCTGCGTGGTCAACGCCTCCGTGACCGCCTCCTGGAAGCGGTTCTCGGTGGCCATGTCGATCTCGCCGTCCAAGGCCAGCACTCTTCCGGCCTCGTGGAGGGTGGAGGAAATGGTCAGGTCGGGCATTGCGACTCCGGCGTACTCGGGCCGTGCCCGACGGGTCGGCGAGGCAGGCCGCACGTCGCCCCATCGGGGACGTGCGGTGACCGGTGCGATGGATGCGTTACCGCGTGAGCCAAGCTGATGGTTCATCAAGTTCCTTGCGTGGTGCCCCGGGCTGGGAACCGGGGAGGAAACGCCTTTCTCGCCTGGTTTGCTCGGAAAAGCACGGCACCGGGGTAACGCCTGGCCAGGGCCAGGAGTTCCTGGTGCCGTGTGTCGGTGTGACGTGCGTCGGTGTGACGTGCGACGAGGGCTCGGTGCATGGTGTCCCCGCGCTCGGCCGTCCCGCCGTAGCCGGCGGCCGCGTCGGGTCCTCCACTCGTGAGAACCCGCCCGCGACGGCGGGCATTCCCCGGTGGGTCGCGGCGGGGACCGTGGCTGGGCCGGTGGTCCCCGGTGGACCCGACTCCTCCCGGCGCACTGTCAGGGCGCTGGGACGCGTTGGAGTCGGGGCCGTCCAGCCTCGGACTTTACCACAGCGCCGTGGCCGATTCGTGACGGGAGCGACGCAAGGTCGTGCCCCCGCCAATTCACCGTTTCCGGGATACCTGGTGTATGGATTACGCCTTTTGCACGCACGGGGGCTCCGCGGGGTTCTCCTCGGGTTCGCGCTCGCTCTGCTGGACCGCCCACACACACGCGGAGAGGGTGAGCGGGACCGCCACGGTCAGCGCCAGCGCGGGGATGGCCACGCCCGAGTCGTTGGCCGCGAATCCCACCAGGGCCGTCACCAGGGAACCGGTCAGCCCGGCCCGGAGTGTCGGGGCGTACTCGTAGGCCCGCTGGAGCGCGCCGATCCGCCATCTGCCCGGCCGGTTGAGGACGGCGAACAGGAACACCAGGGCCCCGGCGGCCAGCAGGGTGAGGTGCCAGTTGCCCAGGGTGCCCAGCATCGCGCCCAGCTTGCGGGCCAGCACCGTCCCGGCGTCCCCGTTCACCACCAGCTCCGCGAACGCGCCGAAGTGGCTGCGGTCCTCCACCGGGCGCAGGTAGTCCATCCAGGCCAGAAGGGAGATCGCCGTGACCGAGACGACGGCCACCGCGGCCATGCGCAGGGCGGTGATCCGCACCCCCGCGATCATCATCGTGGTCACCGCCAGACCGGGGATCAGCGCGATGACGCCGCCGAAGTCCGTGCCCAGCCCCGGCCAGCCGATGATCAGCACCGAGGCGGCTCCCACGACGATGGTCGTCACGACGGCGGCGCGGCGCCTGCCCCGCGAGATCAGCGAGTGGGAGATGCCCGCCACCGCCATGAGCATGCCGGTGGCGAAGGTCGCGAAGGCGATGTTGCCGATCCCGTAGAACCGTCCCGCCACGATCGGGGAGTAGCCCGTGGGCGAGTTCATCTGGAGGTGCGCACCGACACAGAGGTCGATGAAGAGCACCAGGGTGGTCGCTCCCGCCACCACCGTCATCGGACCCAGGATCGTCCGGCGCCACGGTCCCGCCACAGCCAGTGCCACCACCAGGGCGTCCACGGCCAGGACCGAGGCCAGCAGGGCCAGCAGCGGGAACTGCGTCGCCCACCACGGGATCAGGTTGGCCAGATAACTCGCCACGGGGAAGGCCGCGCCCGCCAGCGCCACAACGCGCGTCACCGACAGCACCACGGCCCGCTTGCCCCGCTCGCCCCACGAGTACCGGTGCATCGCGTAGGCCGCCGCCGCGTAGATGAGCAGCTGGATGGCGACCAGGCCGCTGAAGAACCCGGGGATGGCCGTGCCCACGACAACGGCGGCGGTGTTGAAGTCCACCAGGCGGACCATGGCCTCCTCGGCGGGTTGCGGGCGGTCGGTGGTCTGCCACGCCCGACCACCGGTGGGCCCGCCCGGGTCCATGCCCAGAGTGCGCAGCACGGTGACGGTGGTGTCGGTCAGGGTCACCAACCCGGGACGCCGGGTGGACTCCGACGCCAGGAAGGCGGAGGGCCCGACCAGCCCCTGGGCTGTCATCTCCCCGGTGAGCGCCACGGTCAGCTGGGAGGGGCCGGTGTCCATGGAGACGCCGACCACCATCAGGGTCGCGCCCGCGGGCAGGTTCCGCACCAGAGCGGACAGCCGGGAGTCGAGTGTCTCCAGGGTGTCCTCGCGGATCTGCTCGGGCACGTCCTCGGGCTTGGCCTCCTGGGGTTCGTCGTCCTCGTCGGGTTCGGCGGGGTACAGGCTGGTCAGCTCGGGCAGTTCCACCGTCGCGAGGGACACGCCCTGGAGGCGCTCCTGGGAGAGGTCGCGCGCCGAGTCGACGTAGTGGTCGACCCGCCCCGACTCGTCCGCGGCGCCCAGAGCGGCGCCCGGACCGGCGGCCAGGGTCAGACCGCCCTGGTCACGCACGGTCTGTCCGAGCAGGCCCACCGGTGCGGAGAAGACCGACCGCGCGTTCTGGTCGACGAAGTCGCCGAATCCCGGGACGGTCGCTCCCGACCCGTCCACGACCGGCTCCGGGGCGGGCTCGCACACGGTGAAGCGCTCACGGTCGGAGAGTGCGCGCTGCCCGGCCGAGACCGAGAGCCACCCGTCAGTGGGGCAGGTCCGCGAGGTGGCGGTGCGGATGGACACGTTGCCGATCGCCCCGGCCTCGGCCATCTCCCACAGTGCGGGCGTGTGCTCGGGGGTGACGTCCTCCCAGAGCAGGCCCGGAACGCCCACCAGCACGACCGGGCCGTCGGCCTGACCGGTGTGGTCCGGGCCGAGGTTCGCGGAGGCCCCCGAGCTCGCGGCGGCGGGAGCCGTGCAGAGCAGGACCGCGGCTACCAAGATGAGGGCGTACGGGCGCCTTCTGGGGCTCCTGCGCGGGAGCCCTCCTGGGAGCCCGCCCGGGCGCCCTCCCGGTCGCCGGGCACGGCCTTCGGCCGAACACCGTTCCGAGCGCAGGCCGAGCCATCGACTCGGTGACATGGCGGTCCCCCCGATCGCGATCACCTCACTGGTCGCCCACCCTAGTGATCACACCGCTCTGAGCGGGGAAAACGGCGATTCCGGACAGGGAGGAACCGGACGGGAGAAGCGGGGCGCGGAGTACCGGGGGACCGGGGCGCGGCCTCGGGGCGGGCACCGTGGTTCAGGGGGTCAGGCCCCACTCCTCCAGGGTCGCGTCGGCGTTGGGCAGGGGGCGTCCCCGGGTGACCTCGCCGGGGGTGCGGCCGAACCTCGGCGCCGGGCCCGCCACCAAGCGGTCGCCCTCGCCTCGCACGAGCGCGCCCCGGGCCCGCACGTGCGGGTGGTCGGGCGCCTCCGCCAGGGACAGGACGGGCATCACACAGGCGTCGGTGTCCTCGAACACCGCACCCCACTCGTCACGACCGCGCGTGCGCAGCACCTCGGCGAAGCGTGCGCGCAGCCGGGGCCACCCCTCGGTGTCCCACTGTTCGGGCAGGTCCTCGCCGTCCAGCCCCACTCCCGTGAGGAACGCGGCGTAGAACTGCGGCTCGATGCAGGCCACGGAGACGTGGCGGCCGTCGGAGCACTCGTAGACGTCGTACCAGGGAGCGCCGGTGTCGAGGTAGTTGGTGCCGCGTTCGTCGGTCCACGCTCCGCGCGCGCGGTCCTCGTGCACCATCGACATCAGCAGGGCGCTGCCGTCCACCATCGCGGCGTCCACGACCTGGCCGCGCCCGGAACCGCGCCGCTCCAGCAGTGCGGCCAGGACACCCGTGACCGCGAACATCGTCCCTCCCGCGAAGTCACCGAGCAGGTTGATGGGCGGGACCGGGGGCCCTTCCGCGCGTCCGATGGAGTGCAGGGCTCCGTTCACGGACACGTAGTTCATGTCGTGCCCTGCGGTGCGGGCCAACGGGCCGTCCTGCCCCCAGCCGGTGACCCGCGCGTACACCAGGCCCGGGTTGAGCTCCAGACACTCGTCGGGGCCAAGGCCCAGCCGTTCCATGACCCCCGGTCGGAAGCCCTCCAGGAGGACGTCGGCGCGGGCGACGAGTTCGCGGGTGCGGGCCATCCCCTCGTCGGACTTGAGGTCGGCGCCGACCACGGTGCGCCCCTCGCTCATGTGCGGTCCCGTGGAGCCGCCATTCATGGCGTCGGCGGCCATGGGGCGGTCGATCCGGATCACGCTGGCGCCCATGTCGGCCAGCAGCATCCCGGCCATCGGTGCCGGGCCGATCCCGGTGAACTCGACGACGCGGGTTCCGTTGAGCGGTCCCATGGTGCCTCCGGGGTGTTGGTCGGGAGTGGTGACTAGAACGACGTTCGGTTCATTGTGCAGGCTGTGTCGCCCCGACGCCAGGTCGCCGACTCCGGCCGGGGAGGGGAAAAGAATAGAGGGAAATACGTGATTTGCCAGGGAATGGTTTTCGGGTCATGTCAAAACTCCACGTACTCCTGGTGTTAATGTGACCCTGTTCGGCGCCCCCGAACACCCCTCCACCACCGAGAACTCCACGAACCAACCCTTGAAGAAGGGCTCGGAAGTCATGCCCAGAAAACCCGGGAAGAACGGCGCCAGCCGCCGTTCCCGAAGGCGTCGGCGACGCAGGGCGTCCCTCGTCCTTCCGCTGCCGGTGATGGCGGCCGCCGTCGCCGCCGTACTGGCCGCGGCGGGCGGAGGAACGGCCCTGGCCATGGAGAAGACCGTTCGGCTGGACGCCAACGGTGAGCAGAGCGAGGTCCGTACCTTCGGCGACAGCGTCCAGGACGTCCTCGACTCCGCCGGGATCGAGCTCGGCGAACACGACGTGGTCGCCCCCTCCCCGGACACCACCCTCAGCGCCGGTGACCACGTCGTGGTCCGCTCGCCCAGAGAGCTCACCGTCGACCTCGACGGGCACGAACTCGCCCACCGGGTGCACGCCGCCACCCTCGGCGAGGCCCTCGGACAGATCGGACTCGACCCCGAGGGCGTCGAACTCTCCCTGGCCCACGACGCCGCGATCCCCGAGGGCGGGCTCGAGGTGAGTGCCCAACGCGCTCCCCGGATGGTCGTCATGTACGACACCGTGCGCTCCGAGACCCGCACCACCGGCGAGACCGTCGCCGACGTGCTCAGCGCGGCAGGGGTCGAGACCGGCGAGCACGACATCGTCTCCCCGGAGCCCGACGAGCCCGCCGAACCCGACATGGTCGTCCGCGTCCTGCCCGCCCTCGGCACACCCGAGACCGAGGAGGTCGTGATCGAGGCCGAGACGGTCGAGCGCGAGAACCCCGACCTCCCCGAGGGCGAACGCGAGGTCGTCACCGAACCGGAGGACGGGCTCAAGGAGGTCACCACGCTGCGTGTCCTGCGCCACGGCGAGGAGGCCGAGCACGAACTCTCCGAGAAGGTCGTCACCGAACCCGTCGAGGGCCTCGTGGAGATCGGCACCAAGGTCGAGGAGGAGCCCGACCCCGACGAGGCCAGCGGCGAGGCGAGCGGCCTCAACTGGGCCGGGCTGGCCCAGTGCGAGTCCGGAGGCAACGCCTCCGCGGTGAACTCGGCCGGCGGCTACTACGGGCTCTACCAGTTCAGCCCGAGCACGTGGGCGTCGGTCGGCGGCAGCGGGCTGCCCTCCGAGGCCAGCCCCGCCGAGCAGACCCAGCGCGCCCAACAGCTCTACGACACCGTCGGCGGGAACTGGCAGAGCCAGTGGCCGCACTGCGGGGTCCACCTCTTCGACTGACCGGGACGAACAGGCCGTTCGTCGGGAGGCGATCCCACCGAACGCGGCGTGGATGAGCGGGTGGGCGGCGGCTGGCAAGATGTGTGGGTGACACAGACACCCGAATCCGACCCCGCCGACCGTTCCCGCCTGCTCACCCCCGCCGACGTGCGGGCCCTCGCCGAGCGGTTCGGTATCCGGCCCACCAAGACCCTGGGCCAGAACTTCGTCATCGACCACGGCACCGTCCGCCGCATCGTCCGTGTCGCGGGCGTCGGCGCCGACGACGTGGTCGTCGAGGTGGGGCCCGGACTCGGCTCGCTCACCCTCGCGCTGCTCCCGCACGTGCGGCAGGTCACCGCGATCGAGATCGACCCGGGGCTGGCCGAGGCGCTGCCCGGCACCGTCGTTGACCACGCCCCCGACCTCGCCGACCGGCTCACGGTGGTTCCCGGCGACGCCATGCGCGTCACCGAACTGCCCGGCCCCGCCCCCACCGCGCTCGTGGCCAACCTGCCCTACAACGTCTCCGTGCCGGTCCTGCTGCACCTGCTCGAACTCCTGCCCAGCCTGGAACGGGTCCTGGTGATGGTGCAGGCCGAGGTCGCCGACCGGATCACGGCCACCCCGGGTGGCCGTATCTACGGGGTGCCCTCCGCGAAGGTCGCCTGGTACGCCAGCGCGCGCCGGGCCGGTTCGGTCGGCCGCAACGTCTTCTGGCCCGCGCCCAACGTCGACTCCGGGCTGGTGGAGCTGATCCGCCGTCCCGAGCCCAGCACGAAGGCGCCGCGCCGGGAGGTCTTCAAGGTCATCGACGCCGCCTTCGCCCAGCGCCGCAAGACCCTGCGCGCGGCCCTGTCCGGGTGGGCGGGCTCGGCCCCCGCCGCGGAGGAGGCGCTCCGGGCCGCCGGTGTCCAGCCGAGCGCGCGCGGTGAGTCCCTGGGCATCGAGGAGTTCGCGGCGATCGCGGAGCACCGGCCGGAGTAGTGCCCGGAGTGCCGTTGGGGCACCGGCGGGAGTGCTCCTGGAGCGCCGCCCGGGGTGCGCTGGGCGCACCGCCAGGGGGTAGCCGCGGGAGTGGCTCGGCCGGGGACACCGCGAGGGACACCGCCGGGAGCAGCGGCCGAGGCGTGCGGTGTGCCCGGAGCGCGCCAGGGGCTGGCCGGGGAGTAGGCGGCGGACGGGACGCGTGACGGTTGGACGCGCGGCGTTCGGGTGGGGCGGGTTTCGGACAGGAACTCGCAGGCATCCATCGGCGCGCATGACGAAGGGGCGCCCTCCGAGGAGGACGCCCCTTCCTGTTCCTGAAGCCGGGGCGGCGAATCAGCCCCGGTCCGGCGGGGGAGGGAGTTCCTCCGACTCCCGGGGGCGGGACCGGAACAGGGCCCGCGCCACCGCGGCCACGCCCAGACCCACCGCCAGCACCGGCAGCAGCCACAGCACGTTCGGTTCCCACTCGCCGCTGCCCCGGATGACGAACGCGACCGCGAGCCCCAGGAACAGCAGTCCCGCGAGCAGCGAACCCCAGTCAGTTCCCCGCTTGGTCATACCGCACCTCCACTGTTCCGGCCCTGCTCATGGCGTGCACGTTGATCACCGGCACACCGTCCTGTCCGTTCCCTGCTTCCCCGGTCCCCTCGGCGCTTCCGGATCCTTCGGTACTCCCGGAACCCTCCGGGGCTCGCGTCGGCTCGAAGGTCTCCTCATGGGTGACGCGCAGCCCGGTCACGAAGTCGCCGTCGGGCTCGGCGTCCCCGACACCGACCGTCCCGGCCCAGACGTTCGACACCAGGTTGACGCGGGCGTCCTCGGGGATCACCAGGACCAGGGAGCCCACGTCCACCCGGGCCGTCACGTCCACCGACTCACCGGGGTCGACGTCCGCGGGCAGCCCCGTCAGGTCCAGCGTCCCCGACCCCACGTTCAGCCACAGGTCGTCCGACCCGGCCTCGGCGGCCGTGGCCGGCGCCCAGTCCCGGTCACCGATCCGGACCTTGGTGACGTCGGTGGCGGACACCAGCATCGCGCCGAGCACGGCGAGGCAGCCCAGGGACATCAGCCCCCGAGGGTTGCCCACCCAGGCCCCGACCAGTGCGTACAAACCGATCACCGCCACCACGGCGGCCATGAAGTAGACACCGAGGTCCGGCCCCCACAGCAGCTGGGCGGTGCTCGCCTCGGACACGGGCGGGCCCAGGTGCGGGGCGGTGAACGCCCACGCGATCCCCATGGCGACCACGGTCCACAGCGCGTGTGAGGCCAGCGGTGAGGAACGCGGCTTCCATCCGTGACCCGAACCGTCGCCACGGCAGCCCCCGCCGTGCCGGTCCGCCTCCTTCCTCCCCCCGTCGCAGGTGTCCTCGTCCCCGTCGTCCTCGTACTCGTCCTCTTCGTCGTCCGGGTCCAGCGACGTGCGCTCGGACACCACCGCCAGGTCCACCGGGCCCTGCGGGGCCGAGGCCCACGGCTGGGCCGGGTTGTAGTAGGCGGGAACCGGTTGCGGCACCGGACCGGTGGGCGGCGGTTCGCGCGTGGCGAGGTCCGAACGGAGCGCGAGCAACGAGGCCCGCAGGTCCACACCCCGGTTCCTCGCGGTCAGCAACCCCAGGACCAGCGGGATCGCCAACACGAGCGTTCCCCAACCGAACCCGCCCACCAGGCTGAGCGCCGTGGCTCCGGCGAGGCCGACGGTCAGCAGCTTCAGCACCGCGTGCGGCGGGATGCTGCGGTTGAGCATCTGCTCGAAGGTCGCCGGACCGCCCTCCGAGTCGCGCATGAGCATCCACGCCGCGATGTACAGCAGCAGCCCGGCACCACCGGCGAACGCGGTCAGCACGAACGCCGCCCGCCACACGACGGGGTCCACCCGCGTGTACGCGCCCAGTCCGGCGCACACCCCGGCCAGGGCCTGTCGCTGGTCGTCGCGGCGCAGCTCGGGGCCGGTCGCCCGGCCCGACGCCCCAGCGGGCGGATGGTTCTCGGTGGCCACGCCCTCGGCCGCCGTGGCCCCGAAGCCGGAGCCCGAGCCCGAACCGAAAGCGGTGGCACCGGAACCGGTGGGACCCGCAGGGCCAGTGGGACCGCCCCCGGGGGGGCCGTACCCGAAGGCCGCCCCGTCTCCAAGGGCCCCGTTGCCCAGGGGGCCGCCCCCCGCCGACGCCCCGGTCGGCGACTGTCCGTCAGACATGGACGCTCACCACACTTTCCTCATGGAACCATCGTGACCTCTGATACGTCGCGAAGGGAATCCGGGACGACCCTGAACCCACCCTGACCAGAACACCAGGGCAGGACCAGGGCCGTGCCCCGGATGTCCCACGAGGCTCACACAGGGCATGCTGGAACCGTCCAGAACCACGCGCGAGCCCACGCCAGGAGGGTCGCGCCACACACGAAAGCGGTGATCGGGCGGTGCCAACGACGGCCGTGGAGACCCCGCGGCTCACCCGCGCGGTCAACGGCAGACTCCTCGGCGGCGTCGCCTCGGGGCTGGCCCGGCACCTGGGCCTGGACCCGGTCGTGGTCCGCCTCGCGTTCATGGCGCTCGCCGTCGGCGGCATCGGGGTGGCCGTCTACGTGGCCCTCTACTTCCTCGTACCCAAGGAGGAGGTCGGCGGCGACGGACCCGAACCGGCCGAGGACGCCAGGCGCAAGGGCCGCGACATCTCACAGCTCGTCGCCTACGTCGGCCTCGCCGCCGGGCTGGGCTTCCTCTTCCTGATCTTCGGCGGAGTCTTCGACCCACTCCTGTGGTTCGTCATCTTCGGTGCGCTCGGGGCCACCATCCTGTGGCAGCAGGCCAACCCCGCCGAACGCAACGAGTGGATGAACAGCACAGTCAGCCGCACGCGACCCAAGAGCATCATGCGCACCGCCGCCGGTGTCCTGCTGGTGGTGGTCGGCGTGATCGGCTTCCTGGTCTTCCAACAGCAGCTCCAGGAGGCCCGCGCCGGACTCACCTTCGCGTTCACGCTCATCACCGGGATCGCGCTGATCGTCGCCCCCTGGATCATCGGGCTCATCCGCGAACGCGACTCCGAGCGCCGTGAGCGCATCCGCAACGCCGAACGCGCCGAACTCGCCGCGCACATCCACGACTCCGTCCTGCACACGCTGACCCTCATCCAGCGCCGCGCCGAGGACCCCCGCGAGGTCCAGCGCCTGGCCCGCGTGCAGGAACGCGCCCTGCGCAGTTGGCTCTACCAGCGCCCCGCCGACGCCGAGACCACCGTCACACCCGGCCTGGAGCGGGTGGCCGCCGAGGTCGAGGAGGAACACGGCGTGCCCATCGAGGTGGTGTGCGTCGGCGACGCGCCCATCGACGACGGCATCAGCGCCATGCTCCGCGCCGCCCGCGAAGCCATGGTCAACGCCTCCAAGTACGCCGGAACGGACAGCATCTCCGTGTTCGGGGAGGTGGACGAAGGTGAGGTCCTGGTGTTCGTGCGGGACCGTGGCGCCGGGTTCGACCTCGACGACATCCCGGAGGACAGGATGGGCGTGCGCGGCTCCATCATCGGCCGCATGGAGCGCCATGGTGGGACCGCGCGCATCCGGACCGAGCCGGGCGAGGGCACCGAGGTACAACTCCGCATGCCGCGTATCCCCGACATGTGAGCGGGCCCCGTCGGCCGGAGGACCCCTGGGTCCGGACGCGCGGGGCCGGAGCCCCGGAGCCCACGGGCCCGTGGGTCCGGCGACCAGTGCTCCGGGAAGTGGCCGCTTCGGGCCAGAGGAGGTCCGGAGCGACGCGGGCCACTACCTACCGGGTGACTTCCCTGGATAGGGTCCAGGTGTGGGAGAAGAGAGCACGAACTTCAGTGACGGAGACGCGGTCCCCCGCGTCGTGATCGTGGACGACCACCGGCTGTTCCGCAGCGGGGTACGCGGGGAACTCGGGGACGCAGTCAACGTCATCGGCGAGGCCGGGGACGTCGACAGCGCGGTGCACGTCATCGGTGAGACCCTGCCCGACCTCGTACTCCTCGACGTGCACCTGCCCGGAGGCGGGGGAGTCGAGGTGCTCCGGCGGGTCCTGGCCAAGCACTCCCAGATCCGCTTCCTCGCCCTGTCGGTCTCCGACGCGGCCGAGGACGTCATCGGCGTGGTGCGCGGCGGCGCCCGCGGCTACGTCACCAAGACCATCTCCGGCAAGGACCTGGCCAACGCCATCGTCCGGGTCGCCGACGGGGACGCGGTGTTCTCACCGCGACTGGCCGGATTCGTGCTGGACGCCTTCTCCGCGACCGACGCGCCCCCGGTCGACCCCGAGCTGGACCGCCTCACCCAGCGCGAACGCGAGGTCCTGCGGCACATCGCCCGTGGCTACGCGTACAAGGAGGTCGCCAAGGAGCTGTTCATCTCGGTCAAGACGGTCGAGACGCACGTGTCCTCGGTGCTGCGCAAGCTCCAGCTGTCCAACCGGCACGAACTCAGCCGCTGGGCCACCGCCCGCCGCCTGGTCTGAGCCCGGCGGGGACGCGCTCCACGAAGGGTGCGGTCCCCGCTCGGCGGTCCCCAGGGGCCCGGTCAGCGCAGGGAGTCGAGCATGCGGTCGAGGAACTCGTCCTCCCGCACCTCGGTGATCACCCGCGCGGCCCGGCGCTCGTCCGCGCTCGGCCGCAGCCGCCGGTCCGCGACGGTCATCCCGCGGGTCAGCCCGCCGGTGAGCTCCACCCGCACCGGAGCCTCGAAGGCACCGGTCACCAGGTGCGGGTCCACCAGCACCGCCGCGGCCAACGGGTCGTGCATCGCGCACTGGCGCACTCCGAAGATGCCCCGGTAGAACTCGGCGTAGAAGTCCAGGAACGCGGACGTGTTCTGGGCGCGCGCCCCCGGAACCTCCTGGAGCCGGTCCAGCCAGGCCCCGGTGGCCACGGTCCGCATGGTGATGTCGAGCGCGATCAGGTCCAGGTCGAACCCGGCCGCGAACACAGCCTCGGCGGCCTCGGGGTCGTTGGCGATGTTGGCCTCCGCGTGCGAGGAGACGTTCCCGGGCACCTCCACGGCGCCGCCCATCACAACGAGGCGCCGCACCAGTTCCGGCAGACGCGGCTCCAGGCCGAGCGCCAGCGCCAGGTTGGTCAGCGGTCCCACGGCCAGGACGTCGATCTCGCCCGGGTTCTCCCGCACCAGGCGCACGAGGAGTTCGGCGGCGGACTCGGCCACCGGCTCGCGGGCGGGCTCGGGGAGCTTCACGTCACCCAGGCCGTTCCCACCGTGCACGTGACCGGCCAGACTCGGCTCCTGCACCAGCGGGCGGGCGGCGCCCACGGCCACCGGCACGTCCGGGCGGCCGTACAGGTCGAGCAGGCGCAGTGCGTTCAGCGCGGTCACCTCGACCGTGTTGTTGCCGAACACCGCGCCGATCCCGACGATCTCCACCTCCGGCCGCGCGGCCAGGTAGGCGAGTGCGACGGCGTCGTCGATCCCCGGATCGCAGTCGACGAACACACGCATGGACTCCTGGTCAGCCAAGACCAATCTCCCCCCGAACAGGACACGGACCAGCCAGGCGAAGGACCTGGTTGGTGTTGGGGGCGTGTCCGGTGGCCTCGTGCCCGGCCGCGTCACAGGAGGAGCGGCGGGCGCGCCCGCGTCCCGTCGCGTGGCGTGCACGCGCGCGACCGGCGACATCCACCGAAAACGCCCCTAACAGGGTAAGCCGCCGACCACACCGGACGTCGACGGATGGCTCGGGCCGGGGGAGGAGGAGAACCTCCCCCGGCCCGAGCCATCCGTCGACGTCCGGTGTG
>NZ_LAVM01000017.1:0-79126 GCF_001083815.1 Nocardiopsis sp. SBT366
GATTGGTCCCGTTGAACGGGTGCGCCAATCGGGTCCCGACGGAAGGGTCTGGTGGGTCGGATGGACCGGGTCGGTCGGGTGGGTTGGGGCGGTCAAGTGGGTTGGGGCGGTCAGGTGGTCGGGGCGGTCGACACGAATAAGTCCCGTTGAACGGGTGCACCAGTCGGGGTCCCGTCGGAAGGGTCTGGCGGACGGATGCGGTGACGGGCCGGTAGCGTCTTCGACATGAGCCCTACTCCGACCGCCCGCGTGTCCTCCCTCGTCGTCTATCCCGTCAAGGGATGCGCCGGTCTCCCCCTGAGCACCGCAGAGTTCACCCCCGCCGGGATCACCCACGACCGCTCGTTCATGGTGGTCGACGACTCAGGTGACTTCCGCAGCCAGCGCAGGGACCCGCGCATGGCTCGGATCGTGCCCGACCTCACCCGGGACGGCTCCCGGCTGGTCCTGAGCACCGAGGGCCTCTCACCCGTCAAGGTCGACGTGGACCCCGAAGGTCCCCGAGTGGACGTGACGGTGCACAACAACCCGCTCGTCGGAGTGGACCAGGGCGACGAGGTGGCCGGGTGGCTGAGCGAGTTGTTCGGCCGCACCAGCCGTCTGGTGCGGGTCCCCGACGACAACCGGCGGGTGACCAACGGTGTCACCCCCGGCACCGCCGGGTTCGCCGACGGCCACGCCGCCGTGATCGGGTCGACGCGCTCATTGGAGCAGCTCAACGAGCACATCGTTGCCAACGGCGCCCAGGCCGTGCCGATGGCCCGGTTCCGGCCGAACGTCGTCGTCACCGGGTGGGCGGAGCCGCACACGGAGGACCTGATCCGCCGGGTCCGCGTGGGCACCACCGAACTGGGTTACGCGAAGATGTGCACCCGCTGTGCGGTCACCACCGTCGACCAGGAGACCGGGGACCGGCGCGGGCCCGAGCCGCTGCGCGCCCTGGCCGCCTACCGCCGCGTAGCCGACGGCGGCGTGGCCTTCTGCACCAAGTTCGCGGTGACCGGCCCGGGTGTGGTGTCGGTGGGTGACGCCCTGGACGTCACGGAGTGGGCCGAGGCTCCCGAGGCGTAGGGGGTGTTGTGGGTGCTTTCGCTGTTGGTGGGGGAGCGGGAGAGCTGCCATCCATGTGAGCGGGCCTGTCTTCCCTAGTGTCCGGGGAAGGGGGTTTCGCTGTGTCGCGCAGGTCGCTCAGGTCGCTCAGGTCACGCGCGTCGCGCAGGTCGGGCAGGTCGGGCAGGTGCGCAGGTCCGGCAGGTGCGCAGGTCGCGCAGGTGCGCAGGTCGCGCAGCGGGCGTCCGGGGTTGGGTGTCAGGGCTTGATCGGCGCGGACAGAGGCAGCCTGGTGGTAACGCGGGGACATCGGGGCGCAGGGGTTAGTTCGGTTGAGGGTGGTGGCGCGCGAGGGGCGGGAGGAAGGGTCCAAGAACTCGCCATAGGGGTGGGTCTGAGGGGGGCTGGGTCTGGGGACTTGGCCTGGACCTGGGCTTGGGTTCTGGGTGGCTGGGTCTGGGTGAGCGGGTGTGGGGTGAGTTCGTGGTTGGGGTGCGGGGTGGAGGGGTCTGCGTGGGTTCTTCGTTCGAGCGTCTGTGATGGGGGTTCGGGCCACCCCCCGGTGGTGACCTGAGCCCGGTGTTCATCCAACTGAGCCAGATGGAGGTTGGTGTGGCAGCCATCAGTGGCCGCTACGCACCTCGCTGGACGTGCCCTCGGCCTCTACCACCGGCAGTATGAAAAAGCGCGAGGAACGCAGCCGGCCCACCCCCCAGGACTACTGACGTGCTCCAGAAGAACGTGTCCCCAGCACTGGCGAAAACCCCCGCCGCCCCAGCGCCGCCCACCGCACTCCCGCCAACCCGCACACACCCAGGCGGGCACACCACCAACCGTTTCTAGACCCCCAGAGTCTGAGGGGAACTGCGCCGTGCGGGCTACTACAGCGCACGGTCGAGGTCCCAACCCCCAAGGGGTGCGGGGCGCTGCGCGTCTGTACCTCTTCGCCCCCTTCGGGGGCGCTTCTCGGGGGTGCGCGCTGCACGCCTGGGGCTACTCCAGGTCGGCTTCGGCCAGCAGGTGCGCGGCGGAGGACGGGTCACGGAGCACGGCCGCGAGCAGGTGGCGGCGGGACCACTGACCGGCCCGCCAGCACAGGGCCCGGGCCAGCCCCTCGGTTCCGGAGGCGTGCACCGAGCCGTCGCCCGTGTACCAGTCCACCTCCACACCGTCCACGGTGAGCTGCTGGTGGTGCAGGTAGGTGCGGTCCGGCTCCCGGTCACCGGCGAGGAACAGGGCGGCCTCGTCCGGGACCGCGCGGATACGACCGGCCGAGTTCACCTTGCCGGTCACGCTCTCCGAGGCCAGGTCCAGGTCCAGCACGTCGGCCAGCCGCTCGGCGGCCACCGCCTCGGCCAGCACCAACGGCCGGTCCGCCACCAGGGGCAGCAGGTCCGGTGAGTCCACCACCACGGCGTCCTCGGCGTCGGCCACCACGATCGACCCGTCCTTGACCGCGCGCACCAGTGAGGGCGGGGTGACGAGGTCCGCGTCGGCCTCGGCCAGCACGGTCCACAGGCGGCGCAGGGAGGAGCGGCTCGCGTGCCGGGCGGGGTCGGCCAACCGGTTGAGCAGGTCGTCCGCGCCGTCCGGGTCCGTCAACAGCTCGGCGAGGGTCGTGCGCACACCGAGCGCGCGGGCGAACTCGGGGTCGACGTCGGCGGGCACCTCGTCGTAGAGCCCGGCCAGCGCCGGATCGGCGTCGGCCGTGCGCAGCTCGACCGGGGCGCGGCCGTCCAGGAGCGCCCGGGTGCGCAGCCACCAGGCGGTGTAGGAGGGGACGTCGATCACCCGGCCGTCCGGCATGACCAGCCGGGCGGGTTCGGTGACGGCCTCGCGCAGCGGCTCCCGGGAGAGCATCGCCAGGGCCTGCGGCCAGGCGTCGTCGGCGACGTAGTCGAGGTCGGCCACACACACCAGTTCGGGGACCACCGGCGGGAGTTCGGGGTCGCCCACGCGCTCCAGGACCTCGTCGGTCCAGTCGTCCAGACCGTCCGGTCCCTCGTCACCGGCGCCGTCGAAGGCCAGCGACGCATCGCCGAGGGCGGCCTCCTGCGTGCGCACCACGGTGAGCTCCCACAGGGCTCCTACCGCGCGCAGGGCGTCGGTGCCGTGGCGTCGGACGAGGTCGTCGTGCACGGTGCCGAAGGGCGCGTCGTCCACCAGCAGGTCGGCCAAGGGCGCGCCGGGCACGAGGAGTTCGGCGGCGATCGAGTAGCCGTCCTCGTCGTCGCGCAGGGCGAGTTCGGACAGCCAGGGAGCGTCCCGGACGGTCGTGCCGGAGGCGGCGACCAGGTCCAGGACCGCCTCGGCGACGGGTTCGGGGTCCTCGGCGTCCAACGACTCCCGGACCGCGGCCTCGGTGTTGGGGTCGGCCAGGACTGTGGCGGCCCCGGCCTCCACGGCGCCCAGGCGCAGCAGCAGCGGGTGGGCCGCCTCGGGGTGCACCACGCGCACTCCCAGGGTGGCCAGGGCGGCGGGGTCGAGCCGGTGTCCGTCGACGTCGGTGACCCTCGCCCAGTCCTCGGTGGGCACCAGCAGCGAGCGCGGCCCCCGGACCAGGCGGTCGTCGGCCAGGGGGACCGGAAGGGATCCGAGTTCGTCGAGGTCGGCGCCGCCGTTCCCGGCGCTGCCCAGGGCCGCGTAGAGCCCGCGCCACCACTCCGGCGGGCGCTGCGTGTCCCCGAGCAGGTCGGCGAGGTCGGCCAGGCCCAGACGGCGCACGCGCAGGGCGGCCAGGGCCGGGTGCCGTGGGCTCCAGGAGCCGGGCAGCAGCGGGGGGACGAGTTCGGCGAGCAGGTCGACGAGGTCAGCCGCGCCGCTGGCTCCACCGCTGTCCAGGAGGACTGCGTCACGCGGGGCGAGGGGATGACCGGCCGCCGTGACCAGGAACGGGGTGTCCTGGAGCGGCTCGGCCACTCGGGTGCGGAAGACCGCGTCCACGGCGCCGCCGCCCACCCGGGTGGCGGGCACGAGGTCGAGGGCGGCCGCGGGTGTGAAGCGGCGCAGGAGCGCGCAGTAGGCGTCGGCCGCCTCCATGAGCAGCAGGTCCGTGGCGGCGCCCGGCTGCACGGAGCGCCGGTCCGCCCCCAAGGGGAACGTGCCGATGAGCACGGCGGGCAGGTCGAGCTCGGTGTCAGTGGGGGTGGGGGCGTGCACGACGTGTTCGACGTCGGCGGGCAGCGCGCCCACTCCGCCGTCGGCGGAGACCGGCGCGGCCCAGGTCAGCGACCACGCGGAGCGTTCGCGTTCCTCGGTGGGGCGGTCCGCAAGCAGGTGCGGGGCGAACTCACCGGAACGGCGCAGGACGCGCCAGGGCGTGACCCGGCTGCCACCGGCGTCGGAGTGGGTGGTGACCAGGTCGGTCCCGGCCTCCTCGTCACCGCCCGAGCGGGTGAGCGTGCGCTCCTCGCCGTCGACGACCACGCGAACCTCGGAGAGCCCGTCCAGGGCGAGGAGCAACGCCTCGCCGGTGCGGTCCAACAGCTCCACGACGCGGTCACGGGTCCCCTCGCGCAGGGACAGCGTGACGTAGGTGTCGTAGTCGCCCTCGGGGCGGTCCGGCACGACGTCGGCGGGGAAGGGCAGGCGCAGCATGGGCACGTGCCCGGCGCGGCGGCCCACCTCGTCGGCGCGGGCGGCGTGGGTGCCGTCGGCGTCGAGCAGGTCCGTCACCACGGCACGGGCCCGCTCGGCGGAGAAGTGCACGGCCGTGCCGCCGGAGACCACGGTGACGTCGCCGCTGAGCGCCACCACGGCGGAGAACCCGACCCCGAACCGACCCGCCGAACCGTGGTCGTCGCGTTTGCTGGAGGCCCGCAGCGTGGCCAGCGACTCGACGCCGTCCGAGGTCAGCGGCGCACCGGTGTTGGCGGCGGTGAGGCGGTCACCTTCCAGGGCCAGGAGCAGACGGCCGGGCACCCCCGCGCGGCGGGCCGCGTCTGCGGCGTTCTGCGCGAGCTCGACCACCACCCGGTCGCGGTAGCCGCCGAGGGCGAAGTCCTCCTCCGCGTTGGCGTCCTCACGGAACCGGGCGGGTGCGTCGGCCCAGGCCGACAGCACGCGACGGCGCAGTTCGGCCGTGTGGAAGGTGTCAGCCACCGAAGCGGTCACCGGATCGGCCATGGTGGGTCTCCTCCTGCGCTGCGCGCGGTCCGATCAGCCCGACACGTGTACGCGGCCACGGGACGGGAGCGACAGGGCGAGCTTGATGGTAGGTCGACCCTAGCCCACGAGCGCGGCGGTTCGGGTCCGGGCGGCTCGCGTGGCGCGGGGGTGGGGGCACGCACGGGAACGGGCCCCGCCGCGTGTGCGACGGGACCCGTTGATCAGGTGGATCGGCCCGTGTGGCGGGCTCCGCGACGGGTGTCGTCAGGAGTCGCTGGAGACCAGTTCCAGTTCCGTGGTGTCGTCGAAGACGATGTGGTCGTACCCCATCTCGTCGACGACCGGTGCGACCGGCTCGTTCTGCGGGCCGGGGCGACGGACCTCGGAGTGGGCTCCGCAACCGTGGTCGAGTGACACGACCCTGCCGTCGTCGGGGGCGTACTCGTTGGTGCACACGCCGAACATCTGGCGCAGCTCACCCGCGAGCGGGGTCAGGAACCCACAGGTGGCGCAGGCCGCCGGGGCGGCCGTGGCGATGGGGCTGCGCGGTCCGGGATCGCCGTTGTACCAGCGCTCCGCGGCCTGCTCGCGGCCGACCTCGGAGAGCACCTGGCGTCGGCCCAGGCCCAGCTCCCACACCATCTGCTTGTCCATGCCCTCGGCGTCGAGTTCGCTGTCGGGCACCTGCGCGTAGCCGGGGACGAGACGTTCGTCGTCCTCTTCGGTGGGGAGCAGGTCCCCCACACCGACGTCGCCGGGGCGCAGCCGTTCCTTCCAGGGCACCCAGTTGGGAGCGACCAGGGCACCCTCGCCGGGCAGCAGGACGACCTCGTTGACCGTGACGTCCTTGGCGCGCGAGGCGCGGACGACGGTGACCGAGTAGGTCCATCCCGGGTAGGAGGGGTCCAGGCACTGGAAGTAGTGGGTGACCAGGCGCGTGTCCTCGACCTGGGCGATGAGGTGCTCACCGACCCATTCGGGTCGCCCGACCTCCGCCGCCACCGAGCGGGCCAGATCCACCGCGTCGACACATGCTTTGTCTGGTACAGGAGAACGTCGAGAAGGGCTCACGTTCACCATTCTCACTGATCGCGGGCACCGATTTGACCATAACGCGGGTCAAGGTTCGCCCGATACGACCTCTTGACGGAGTCTTGTGCCACCGGAGACGGCGGATACGGGCGATCTGGGCACTCACCCGCCGTGATTCCGGGGGTTCAGGACAGGAAGTCACACGTTTTTTCGGCCAGCCCACCCCCAACGCGAACGAAGGGCTCCGAGAAGGAGGGAAGGCCGTGGCGCACGCCGAACACGTACACCACGGCCCTGACCAGGCCTCACGGGTCGATCCCCGGAGAGTCAGGCCTCCAGGTCGTCGGCGACCACGCGCAGCACGGCGGCGACTCTGGCCGCCTCGCGCTTGTCGGGGTGGTGGCCCCGGCGGTAGCCGTTGGAGACGTTCTCCAGGAGTTTGATGAGGTCCTCGGTGATGAGCACCATCTCGTCGGGCTTCTTGCGCCGCGCCCTGGCCACCGAGTGCTGCGTGTCCAGGAGCCTGACCTGGAGCGCCTGGGCGCCCTTGCGCCCGTCGGCCACGCCGAACTCGACCCGTTGGCCGGGCTTCAGGGTGGTGGTTCCGGCCGGCAGCGAGGTGGAGTGCACGAAGACCTCACCCCCGTCGTCCTGGGTGAGAAAGCCGAAACCCTTGTCGCCGTCGTACCACTTGACCTTGCCGGTGGGCACGTAGAGACCTCATGCTTTCACTGACGGGCGCGCGCGACGTCGGAAACGGTGCCGTCCACCTGTTCCCCCGCCCCGGGCGGCCCCTGGTTTCCATGGGTGGTCCCCCCAGGTTAGTGCCCGAGGCCCGGCCAAGGCGAGGGGTTATGTGCGGGACCGATTCCCGCGCGCCACCTGTGCGACCAGGGGCGCAGGGGGCACGGAACGAGGCCCGGATACGGCTCACCCGGGCCTCGCGGTCGACGTCGTCCCCGTCACCGCTGGGTGCGGAGTGTGGGACGGGACTCGGCGGAGTCAGGGACGCCGTCGACGAGTCGGCGCCCGGGCTGGAGGCCGGACCACCCATCGTGCACCGCCCAGAAGCGACAGCGGCGGTGTACCGACATGAATACCCGACGCACCCCAGGCGGATACGCGGCAACGGGCGGGCCGGAAGAGGTTATTCCCCAGGGTTTGCCAACCAATGACGAAACGGACCGGTTCGGGGTGATCGGGCACCCCGACGGGGTCAGCTCCGCGCCGCCCGGTCCGCGACCCGGGCCGCGCGGGCGGCCTTCGGGAAGAGGTACACCACGCACGCCAGCGAGGTGAGAGCGAGGGCGGGGACCCCGGTGGCCGGCAGTGCCTGCTGGATGTACTGGTCGACGAACTTCGCCTCCCCGGTCCACAGGGCCGTGCCGACCACGCAGGCCAGCAGGGGGAGTCCCACGCCGACCCACTTGTCCAGGGTGCTCCACACCTGGCTGAGCAAGACGAGGGCGGCGCCGAGCACCCACAGGAAGGCCACGTCCCACCACACGCCGGCCAGGACGAGCATCACCAGGGCCACGGCCTCGGGCGCGTGGTGCCGGACCAGCATGAGGCTGTTGCGGGTCACCCCGGGCTTGCGGGCGACCCGGCCGTCCATCCGCAGGTCGGTCTGGCTGGGACCCTCCAACAGGGACATGAACCCCTGGTTGGGGCCGCCGCGCCAGGGCGGTGCCGGACGGTCGGCGTGACGTGGCTTGGGCGGGATCATCTCGTCGTCCTCGAGGTCGACCGCCCGGCCGGTGAGCTCCTCCTGCACGATGTGCTCGGGGGAGCCGAAGCCACGGAGGACGCGCCGCACGGTGTCGACATCGTCGCCCTCGGCCTCGCGGCGCTCGTCGATGCGCGCCCGCAGGCTGCTGAGATAGGCGGTCCGTTCCCTGGCCGTCACACGACCGTACAGCGCGAGTCCGACCTCGGAGAGATAGTCGAGTACGAGTTGTTCGGAGCGCTGGGTCATGGCCCCATATTGGCCCACATTGACCTGCCTTTTAACCCCTCCCCCTCCTTTTCGGTCGCAGACTTCTCCTCCGATACGGTTCGGCTCGCCGTGAAGGGGGAGGCACCGGGAGCGGGTGTGCTCCGCCCCGGTCCATCACTTAGCGTTGATCCGATGACCGACTACGCGCCACCCGGGTCCGGCCGGGGCACGGGCGACCCCGGCGACCCGCCGGGGCGGCCCCCCACGTTCACCTCCTGGCTGCGCTCGCGCTCCGACGAGGAGCTGACCGCCCTCCTGGACGCGCGCCCGGACCTGGCGCAGCCGGTCCCCGCCGACATCGGCGCCCTGGCCCACCGCGCGACCTCGCGCAACGCGGCGCTGCGCGCCCTGGAACGGCTCGACCGGTTCACCCTCCAGGTCCTGGAGGCCGTGGTCGCGCTGGGCGACGACCGGCTCTCGGAACCGGTGGGCGCCCAGCCCGCGGAGCTCGCCCACGGGCTGGACCTGACCCCTACCGGTGGCCGGGGCACGGAAGCACTGGACGCGGCCCTGGACACCCTGCTCTCCCTCGCGCTGGTCTGGCCGGACCACGGGCGGCTGCGCCCCGTCCAGGTCCTGCGTGAACTCCTGCCCCACCCGGCCCAGCTTGGACCGCCCGCACGGGCCCTCCTGGCTGCGCTCCCGCACGAGGCCGTCCGTCGACTGGCCCGCGACCTCGTCCCGCACAGCACCGCCAGCACCCCGGTGGAGACGGTCGCCACCGCGCTGTCCGACCCCGCGCGGCTCTCCACCCTGACCGCCCAGGTGGAGGCGCCCGCGCGGCGTCTGCTGGACAACCTCGCGTGGGGGCCGCCCAACGGCACCGTCACCGACGCCCGCCGGGAGGTCAGCCTGGCCACGGCGGCCTCACCGGTCGAGGAGCTCATCGCCCGGGGTCTGCTGGTGGCCACGAGCGACGAAACCCTGACCATGCCCCGCGAGGTCGGACTGCACCTGCGCTCCGGCGTGCTGTTCCGCGAGGTCGACACCGCGCCGCCCGCCTTCGAGGGGCGCCCGGTCCCTCCCGAGGCCGTCGCCCGCGCCGCCGCCGGGCAGGCCTTCAACGTGCTGCGCGCGGTGGAGGAGCTGCTGGAGCGCTGGACCCAGGAACCCGCCGCCGTGCTGCGCAACGGCGGCCTGGGCGTGCGCGACCTGCGCCGGGCCGCGCAGGCCATGGACACCGACGAGGACACCGCCGCCCTGTACCTGGAGGTGGTCCGCGCCGCCGGGCTGATCGGGACCGACCACCGGGTCGCCGGTGAGTGGCTGCCGACCCGCGAGTACGACCTGTGGCGCGAGCGCGCGCCGGAGCGCCGGTGGCTGCTCCTGGCCCGGGCCTGGCTCGGCTCGGACCGGGTGGCCGCGCTGACCGGTTCGCGCGACGCGGGCGGACGCGTGCGCAACGTGCTCGGCCCCGGGCTGGTGCGGCCCGCGGCCCCGCAGTCCCGCCGCGATCTCCTCACCGAGCTGGGCGAGGCCGAACCCGGCCTGGCTCCCGACGAGGACTCACTCATGGCACGGCTGGCGTGGGGGCGCCCTCGCCGCCAGTCCCCCGTGTACTCGGAGCTGGTCGGGGCCGCCCTGATCGAGGCCGCGGCGCTGGGACTCACCGGGATGGGGGCGCTGGCCGAGCACACGCGGCCCCTGCTCACCCTCGAGGAGGACGCCGACGAGACCGCCGCCCGCGTGCTGTCCACCGAACTCCCGCAACCGCTGGACTACGTCCTCGTGCAGGGCGACCTGACCGCCGTAGCGCCGGGTCCGCTCGTCACCGACCTCGCCCGGGAGCTGGCGCTGGTCGCTGACGTGGAGTCCACCGGCGGCGCCACCGTGTACCGCTTCACCGAGGACTCCGTGCGCAGGGCCCTGGACGCCGGACGCGGGGTCGCCGACATCACCGGGCTGTTGGAGCGCCACTCGCGCACCCCTCTGCCGCAGGCTCTGCGCTACCTGGTGTCGGACGCGGGTCGCAGACACGGCAGGCTGCGCACCGGAACGGCCTCCAGCTACCTGCGCTGCGACGAACCCGCGCTGCTCACCGAGCTGGTCTCCGACCGCCGCGCCGCCGACCTCGAACTCCTGCTCCTGGCTCCCACCGTGGTGGTGAGCGGGCTGAACCGCGCGGCGCTCACCGAGCGTCTGCGCCAGCTGGGGTACCACCCGGTGCCTGAGAGCGGTGACGGCACGATGCGGCTGGGCCGCCCCGAGGTACGCCGCGCCGACCCGGAGCCCTCCACGGCCGTCGAGGGCGCGCCGACTCCGGAGCTCACCCGGGCCGCCGTACGCGCGCTGCGCGCCGGGGACGAGGCCGCCACCGTGGCCCGTGTGCCGGTGTCGCTGCCGGAGGGAGGCACCGCCGGGTCCCGCGCCTCCGCCGTCATGGAGGTCCTCGCGGAAGCCGCCATGGCCGAGCGCAGGGTGTGGATCGGGTACACCGACACCGACGGCCGCCAGGTCAGCCGGATCGTCGAGCCGTCCCGTGTGGACGGTGGCTTCCTCACCGCCTACGACACCACCCGCGACGCCGTGCACCGCTTCGCCATCCACCGCATCACCGGTGTCGCCGAGCTGGCCCCCTCCGACTGACCCGCCCGGGCATGGTCGGGGACCGCATGGCGACCGGGCCCTCGTCTGGCGGCTCGGCTGACGCCCGGCTCAGTTGACGCCGGCGCGGAGAACACCGGCGGGGCGGGCGGGCTAGAGTGGCGTAGGTCGATCAACGACGGCGAGAGACACCCCATGAGCAACGCACCGCTGCCCCCCGGAGCCTCCTCCCCCCGCGACCGGGCGCGCGAGGACCGCACCGTCGAGGGGCGGGACCGGGCGCCCGAGCGGGATCTCGACGACGACCGCCGCACGCCCGGCCCCGCAGGGTCGACGGGTGGGGCCAACAGCTCCACCATGGCGCTCATCCTGCACGCGGTGACCGCGCTCTGCTGCATGAACTGGATCTTCGGGATCGCCGGGATCACCTTCGCGGTGCGGGCCGCGCACGCCCGGGACCGTGGGCGCCCGGACCAGGCCGAGGTCCTCACCCGGTACTCCTGGTACTGCCTGGGCGCCGCAGGAGTGATGTTCTTCGTGATGCTGGTGCTGACCTTCGTGATGTTCACCCAGGCGGGAAACTGGATCCAGCAGATTGTCCCCGTGGTGAACTTCTGACCCCGGTTTGGGGCAACGAGTACGGGATCGTCCGCGTCCCACCCGGGTGCGGCGGGTATGCGACCACAGACGGTGTTCGGCGTAAGGGGGCACGGACCAGCGGTGAACGGCGACCGGAGCGACCCCAGGGCCTTCTGGGAGCGGGGACGGACCTCCGTCCCCCGGTCCGGCGTGCCCGCGCGAACCCCCGTCGCGCGTCCGGCGCCACCGCCGCCTCCCGGACCGGCGCCACAGGCGTACCAGCCCGTCGCTCCGGCCCACCGGCCCTGGACGGGACCGCCGCCACCCTCCGGTCCGCCGCCCCGTGTGGGCGGGGCGGTCGCGGCTCTGATCGTGGCCGTGAGCACGCTGCTGGTCCAGGTCCTCGGCGTCTCCCTGGGCCTGTGGTTCGTCGTGCTGTTCGCCAACGTCCCCGGGATCGTCCTCGGCGTCCTGGCCCTGACGAAGGTCCCGGACACAGACGCCGTGGAGCGGTACATCCGCTACACATGGACGGCAACCTTCGCCTACACGGCGTTCTCGGTGGTCTTCCTGCTCCCGGTGATGGTGATCGCGTCCCTGATCCTCTATCTGGGGGTCTGACACCCGCGACCGTAACGAACCCCACCCGGGTACGGGCATGATCAGAGGGGTTCCCGTGTTGCACCTGGGGCGACCCTCGTCCCCGTGTCAGTGCCCGTACCCGCCGGAAGGCCCCGTGTGTCCTGCCTGATCGTCCAGTCCGACAAGACGCTCCTGCTAGAGATCGACCACGAACTCGCCCCGGAGTGCCGCCGATCCATCGCGCCGTTCGCCGAGCTCGAACGCGCCCCCGAACACGTGCACACCTACCGGATCACGCCGCTGGCCCTGTGGAACGCGCGCGCGGCCGGGCACGACGCCGAGCAGGTCGTGGACTCGCTCCTGCGCTTCTCGAAGTTCCCGGTGCCGCACTCGCTGCTCGTGGACATCGCCGAGACCATGGACCGCTACGGGCGGCTCCGGCTGGTCGGCGACCCCCGGCACGGCCTGGTCCTGGAGTCCTCGGACCGCGCCGTCCTGGAGGAGGTCGTCCGGGCCAAGAAGGTCAGGGGCATGCTGGGCGAGCGGATCAGTGAGGACTCGGTCTCCGTCCACCCCAGCGAGCGCGGCAACCTCAAGCAGGCCCTGCTGAAGATCGGCTGGCCCGCCGAGGACCTGGCCGGGTACGTGGACGGCGAGGCCCACAGCATCGACCTCGCCGACGGCGACTGGGAACTGCGCGGCTACCAGCAGGAGGCCGCCGAGAGCTTCCACGCGGGAGGCTCCGGCGTGGTCGTGCTGCCCTGCGGCGCCGGGAAGACCATCGTCGGCGCGGCCGCGATGGCCATGACCGGGGCGACGACCCTCATCCTGGTGACCAACACCGTGTCCGTGCACCAGTGGAAGACCGAACTGCTGAAGCGGACCTCCCTCACCGAGGACGAGATCGGCGAGTACTCGGGGACCCGCAAGGAGATCCGTCCGGTCACCATCGCGACCTACCAGGTGATGGCGGCGCGCCGGAAGGGCGTCTACACGCACCTGGAACTGTTCGACGCCAAGGACTGGGGCCTGGTCGTCTACGACGAGGTGCACCTGCTGCCCGCGCCGATCTTCCGGATGACCGCCGACCTCCAGGCCCGTCGTCGGCTCGGCCTGACCGCCACCCTGGTCCGTGAGGACGGCCGGGAGGGCGACGTGTTCTCGCTGATCGGACCGAAGCGCTACGACGCCCCGTGGAAGGACATGGAGAACCAGGGGTGGATCGCCCCGGCCGACTGCGTGGAGGTCCGGGTGGACCTGACCGACTCCGAGCGGCTGGCGTACGCGACCGCCGAGCCGGAGGACCGGTACCGGTTCTGCGCGTCCTCGGAGACCAAGACCGACGTGGTGCGGCGGATCGTGGAGCGTCACCCTCAGGAGCAGGTCCTGGTGATCGGCTCCTACATCGACCAGCTCGACGAACTCGGCGAGCGGCTCGGCGCACCGGTGATCAAGGGCGAGACCCGCAACAAGGAGCGTGAGCGCCTCTTCGACGCCTTCCGCTCGGGTGAGCTGCGCACCCTGGTGGTGTCCAAGGTCGCCAACTTCTCGATCGACCTCCCCGAGGCGGGGGTGGCGGTCCAGGTGTCGGGTTCCTTCGGTTCGCGACAGGAGGAGGCACAGCGGCTGGGCCGTGTGCTGCGGCCCAAGGCGGACGGCCGCACCGCGCGCTTCTACGCCGTGGTCGCCCGGGACACCCTGGACCAGGACTACGCCGCGCACCGGCAGCGGTTCCTGGCCGAGCAGGGATACGCGTACCGGATCGCCGACGCGGGCGACCTGCTCGCCGGTGAGGAGATCTGACCGGAGCGGTGTGCCGCCACGCCGGTCAGAGCGAGGGCAGGACGCCGATCACGTAGGTCCCTGCGGCGATGCCCCAGGCGATGAGGGAGTAGCTGAGGGTCCGGGTGCGCAGCAACCGGTCACCCCGGACCGAGGGCGCCGTGAAGGCGGCCACCAACAGGGCGAGGCCGAGCAGCGCGGGGATCACCGAGGCCAGCGCGAACAGCTGGGACTGGGCGGCGCACGCGGTGTAGCCGGGACTGCCGGGATCACCACAGAACACGTCGTCCCCCGATCGGATCGTTCAAGCGGTCGTACTCCCAAGACCGTACCGTTTCGGCGGTGCCGGATCGCCCCGGGTCACGACCGCATCCCGGTCGTGACCGGGCCTTCCAGCCAAACCGAACCACGTTCGGAATTCGGGTGATCCAGGACACCCCAAGGCTTCGCCCGGTTGGAGACCTGAGCGCGCGGCCCGGCACGCTCCGGGGGTCACTTCCCCTCACGCAGCACGAGGTCGATGGCGATCGCGCAGGCCACCACCAGGGTGCGCAACGGCTCCGGAAGGGAGGGGTAGCGGTGGTGCAGCGCGTAGCTGTCCGCCGCCGTGAGGAACTCCCCGAGGTCGGGCAGGCGCCGGTCGACCCTGGCGACCTCGTGGCCGTTGTGGTCGCTGATCCTGAAGTCCCGGCCGACGAGGTCGCCCTCGATCGTGCCGAGCCGGCGCTTCCACGCGTCCACCAGGGTGAATCTGGCCCGGAAGAACGTCAGATCCTGCTCGATGGTGCCCACCGGCTGGCCGTCGGGCAGGCTCACGCTGGTGGTCGCGGTCATCCAGGACCAGTGCTTGCGGATGACGAGCCGGAGCGCCCCGTTCGGGTCGGTGACGTGCACCCGTCTCTCGAACCCTTCGGTGCTGCTGGACAGCTGCCGCAACACCTGCACGCCCCCGCCCGCGCCCTGCTCACGCGCCCAGGCGATCCGCCGTCCGGACTGGTCGTGGATCTCGTAGTCGGAGACGTCGACCATGAAGCGCCTGGGTTGGCGTACCAGGAGGGGGTTCGCGGTGAGGAGGTCCATGGGGCACGACCCTAGGGCGTGTCCTCGCGGCGCCACAGCTCGCGTCTGCCCCTCTCGGCCTCCAGCGCGATTCGGCCGAAGGGCTCGGACCGCCAGGCCCCGTCCCGCTGGTGGTTGGCGTACAGGACCTCGCCCTCCCGTGAGAGCACGTACACCGAGTCCGCGAGGTGGTGGGTTTCCAGGAACTCGACGGTGTTGGGCACTCCCAGGTAGAAGCGGTCGTGGTGGATCTCCGGCAGCCAGCGGCCGAACCCCTGGTCCCGGGTGGAGCGCTCGTGGCGGTCGAAGATCGAGAACCGGCTGTTGGTGGTGTGCGTGGCCACGAAGGCGACCTCCACCCTGTACCCGGCCTCCCTGAAGCCCAGCACCCATGAGGCGGCCCAGTCCGCGCGACCCAACGGGTGGCTGCACACGACGTCGTGGCGGCCCCGGCGCACGTGCTCCATGGCTCGCCCGTGTAATCCGCCGACCTGCATGGACACCGAGGTGGAGGCGGCCCTGTCGTCGGCGGTCATGGACCACTCGTAGTCGGGCGAGAGCCTCAGCAGGTCGTCGCCGTCGTAGCTGACCGTCCCCGGCGGCAGGACCGGCAGCAGGAGTCGCTGGAGGGTGGACTTGCCGGAGCCGGGCTGGCCTCCGAGGAGCAGAAGCCGGGGGCGTTCACGCGGGGCGCCGGTGAGCCGGTCCCGCAGGGCGAGGTCGAAGAGCGAGTCCAGTTCGGCATCGGTGAGCTCTCGTCCCAGTTCACCGGGGGTGGCACCGGCTGTCGGCTGCGCGGGGTCCGTCCGGAGTTCTCCGATGGTCCGGGGCAGTTCGGCGTTCGCGCGGGCGATCTCGTCGGGAGACATGAAGGGCAGCCGCGCCTCCTCGGAGAGCAGTCGCGCGGCGCGTTCGGACAGTTCGGGGTCCTTCTCCAGACGTGCCGTACAGGCGCCGATCGCCGCGCTGTACAGGTTGTAGATGCGTTCGCGCTCCTGGCGCTGCTCCGTCGTCTGGGGCGGGACCCCGCCGCTGGAGCTCTCCGCGAGGAGGGGGATGACCTCCGCCCCGGCGCGATCGGCCGAGGGGTCGGGGCCCATGCCGGGGCCGGTTCCGGAGGGGGAGGGTGCCATGTTCGTCCGCTCTCGCCGTGGCCCGGCCGGTGCGCGGGGCCGTGGGTGTACGCAACCGCCTACCCGACGAGGTTAGTGTCTCAGGTCACCCGGAAGCGGCCGTTCGCCCCAGCACGCCGCGACCTAGAGTGGCCACATGTCCGCGAACTCACTTCCCTCACCCCCCACCGTCATCGAGGCCCTGGCCTGGGTCCACGTGCGTGACGGCCGCCTGCTGTGCGTGCGCCCCGAAGGCAGGGACCTCCTGTACATCCCCGGCGGCAAGCGTGAGCCCGGCGAGAGCGACGAGGAGGCGGTGGCCCGCGAGACCCTGGAGGAGGTCAGCGTGGTCCTGCGCCCCGGCACCTTCCGCCCGGTCGCGGAGATCGACCAGGAGGCGCACGCACAGGCGCCCGGGACCCGGGTGCGGTTGGTCTGCTACGCCGCCGAGCACGACGGGGAGATCGTGCCGGACAACGAGATCCAGGAGGCGGTGTGGGTCTCCCACGCCGAGCGCGACCTCTGCGCCCCGGCCGTGCGCGAGCTGGTCGAGCTCCTCCACCAGCGCGGTGAGCTTCCCTAGGACGCGTTTCCTGGATGCTTCGCTGGTGGCGGATCCGCTATTCGATGTGAGCGACCCCCTGGGACACGGAACCACAGCCCTGGCCGGTAGTCCCGAGGTGCGGCGACTCCGTGTGGGGGACCACCGGTTCATCCATACCTTGGAGAACGATCGGCTCATCATCTGGGTGGTGCACGTCGGACACCGTTCCACCGCCCATGAATGAGGCAGGCCGTTCCGCCCTCCCCAATGAGCCGCGCCGCGTTCAGGACGACGGGTCGGGGACCCGCCCGGTCCAGCTGCCGGTGTCGCGCAGGATCAGCATGGCGACGGTGACCCCGAGTGCGAACGGGAGCAGGAACACGGTCGCCATGACGGTGTCGACCCCGTTCACCTCGAACAGGTCCCAGCTCAGCACGGCCTGCGCCGCCACCTGGAAGGCCAGGTGGAAGCCCACGCAGGCCCAGAGGTTCCCGGTGACCACCCGCAGGCAGCCCAGCACCACGCTCATACCGAGGAACAGCGGCACCCTCTCGGCGACGACCTCCCACCCGCCGGTGAGGACCCACAGGCCGGTCCCCCACAGGGTGAACAGCGCCGCCTGCGCGAACACCGCCAACCAGGCGGACATCGCAGTGTTGAGGTTGCGGAAGAGGTACCCCCGGAAGATCAGCTCCTCCGGCAGGGCCTCGTAGAGCAGCACCAGCACCGTGAGCAGCACCAGGGAGAGCACGATCCGGCTCGCGGGAACGCTCGGGGTGATCGAGGCCCCGAGGGCGAGGGCGAACCCCAGCCCGAGCGCGGCCGGGAGCAGCCAGGCGAGCGCGCCCACGAGCAGCGGCCACCAGGCCTCGCGCGGGCCGGTCAGCCCCAGACCGGACCACGGGCGGCGATCCAGGTGGCGGCGGGCCGCCCAGACCAACGCCGTCCCCAGGACGACGGCGATCCCGGCGTTCGTCCAGTGGGTGAGGTTGCCCCGGCCACCGGGTTCCACGAACAGCAGGTCGTTGGCCAGGGTGATGGCGACCCAGATCAGCACGGCGCCGACGGTGACGACCGCGATCCGCAGGGGGAGACCAGGCCGGGCGGGCCCGACCTCACGGAGGGTTGTGTCGTTCATGGCACCAGCCTCCCGCTCCGGGGCCGCCGCGCACCATCCGGGAACACCCGGAGAACCCCCTGAACACGACCGCCGACGGGTTCTCCGCCTGCCGGAAAAACCAGTGGTCTCCTCCGGAGGACCTGGTTAGGGTGCGGTAACTGTGCGCGTACTTCCCCAGCCCCCGGGCATTCCGGACCACCGCTCCGCCAACCGCTTCCTCCTCTGGCTCGTCCGCAAGGAGTGGCGCTCACTGCTGTGGGCCTCTCTGGTCGCCTCCGCGTACTACCTGAGCACGATCCTGGTTTCGTTCGTGCTCGGCGCGGCGCTCGACTCCGGGCTGGACGGCGGCGGATACGGCACCCTGATGTACTGGTTCGCGCTCATCGGACTGTGCGCCGTGGCGGGCGCGGCCCTGACGCCCCTGTTCGAACGCGCGAGCTGCTTCAACTGGTACGCGTCCGCGTACCGAACGATGCAGCTCATCACCCGCCACTCCTCACGGCTGGGGCCGACGCTCACCCGTCGGCTGCCCACCGGCGAGGTCGTGGCGGTCGGCACCGACGACATCGACCGGCTCGGCGCTTTCTACGAACGCTCCAACCTGGCCGTCTCCTCCATGGTCGCGGTCCTGATGGTCGCCTTCCTGATGCTGACCTCCCACGTCACCTTCGGTCTGATCGTCCTGGTGGCGGTACCGCTGATCGTCGTCGGCATGGTCCCGCTGCTGCGTCCGCTCAACCGCCGCACGCACGCCCACCGCGACCGGCAGGCCGAGCTCACCACCCGCGCCACCGACCTCGTGGCCGGACTGCGGGTCCTGCGCGGGGTGGGCGGTGAGCGGTCGACCGGCGAACGGTACCGAGCCGAGTCCCAGCGGGTGCGGGCCGCGGGCGTCCGGGTGGGCTGGATGGACGCCGCGCTGGAGGCCGTCCGCACCCTCTACCCGGGACTGCTCCTGGTGGGGATCGTCTGGTACGGCGCGCGGCTGGCTCTGGTCGGCGAGATCACCGTGGGCCAGCTGGTCTCCTTCTACGGCTACACGGGCGCGCTGGCGAGCTCCGTCCGCTACTTCATGCTCTTCTCCTCCGACCTGGTGACCGCCCGGGTCGCGGCCAGCCGCGTGGTGCGTGTGCTGGGATTGGAGCACGACCTCACGGAATCCGCTGCCCCGGCCCAGGCGCTCACCGGGCCGCACGACCTGCACGACCCGACGAGTGGAGTGCTCCTGCACCACGGGAGGGTGACCGGCGTGGTCTGCGCCGACCAGACCGACGTGGGCCCGCTGGTCGAGCGGCTGGGCCGCTACCGGAACGGCGCCGCCGAGCTGTCCGCCGTCCCCTTGGACGATCTGCCGCTGCGGGAGGTCCGCCGCCGCGTGCTGGTCGCGGGAAACGACGCCCACCTGTTCTCCGGCCGGTTGCGCGACGAACTCGACCCCGACGGCACCGGCACGGACGAGCACGTCACCGCCATGCTCCGAGCCGCGTCGGCTGAGGACGTGCTCGCCCAGTCCCCCCTGGGGCTGGAGGTCGAACTCACCGAACGCGCCCGCGAGTACTCCGGCGGACAGCAGCAGCGCCTGCGCCTGGCCCGTGCCCTGCTCAGGGACCCCGACGTGCTGGTCCTCGTCGAACCCACCTCGGCGGTGGACGCTCACTCGGAGGCCGCCGTCGCCGAACGGCTCCGAGGGGTCCGCGCCGACCGCACCACCGGGGTGGTCACCACCAGCCCGCTGCTGCTGGACCGCACCGACCACGTCCAGTTCGTGGTGGAGGGCCGGGTGGCCGCAGAGGGTGCCCACCGGGACCTTCTGCGCACCGAGGAAGCCTACGCCGCCACCGTCCTGCGCACGACGCTGGAGGAGGAGAGGGTATGACCCAGACAGCCGACCCCCGGCACCCTGCCGAGGAACCCGCGCCGCCGCCCTCCGTTTCCGGGGGTCCGCCCACCGTCGCGGTCGACCCGACGGCCCTCCCGGTGGCACCCTTCCCCGTGGTGTGGCGGCGGATGCGCCGCGCGGGCCGCGACCACGGACCGCTCCTGATCCAGGTCATCGCGCTGTACGCGCTGGCCACGGGGTCGGCGCTGGTCGCCCCGTGGGTGCTCGGGATGGTCATCGACGCCGTCCGTGACGGCGCCGCACCGGGGCGCGTGGACGCCATGGCCCTGGTCATCGTGGCGTCCCTGCTGGTCAACGCCGCCCTTCTGCTGGCGGCCGTGGCCCAGTCCATCCGCTTCGGCGAGGGGCTGCTGTCCGAGCTGCGCGAGGAGTTCGTCCGGTCGGTCCTGCGGCTGCCCCTGGGCACCGTGGAGCGCGCGGGCACCGGCGACCTGGTCTCGCGGACCGGGCGCGACATCAACTCGCTGAGCGTGATGGTGCGTGAGTCGCTGCCGGTGTTCGCCACCGGTGTGGCCACGGTGCTGGTCATCATGGCGGCCCAGGCCTTCCTGCACCCGGCGCTGTTGCTCGCGTGGGTGCCGTCCGCGCTGGTCATCTGGGTGAGTACGCGTTGGTACGCGCGGCGGGCCCCGGACGGGTACCTGGCCGAGATGGGCACCTACTCCAGGCTCACCCAGGGTGTGTCCGACACGGTGGAGGGTGCGCACACGCTGGAGGCGCTGGGCCGCCAGCGGTGGCAGGACCTGCGCACGGACGCCGACGTGCGCCGCGCGTACCTGGCCGAGCGGTACACGCTGTGGCTGCGGACCGTCTGGTATCCGCCGCTGGAGTTCTCGTACATGTTCGCCTCGGCCACGACCTTCCTGGTCGCGGGGGTGCTGCACGTCCAGGGCGAGCTCTCCCTGGGACAGATCGCCACGGCGGTGTTCCTGACCGTGCAGATGTCCAGGCCGTTGGAGCGCATGATCGACCAGATCGACAACATGATGGTCGGCTTCACCGCGATGCGACGCCTCCTGGGGGTCCAGGAACCAGACGGGCCCGCGCTCCCCGGCGCCGAACCCGAGGCCCAGGCAGGTGAGCCCGGCACCGTGGCCGTCCACGGTGTGCGGTTCGGCTACTCCCCCGGCACGGAGGTGCTGCGCGGGGTGGACCTCGACCTGCGCCCCGGGGAACGGCTCGCCATGGTCGGACCGAGCGGAGCCGGAAAGTCCACCCTCGGAAAGCTCCTCGCCGGGGTGTACCTGCCCGGCACCGGAACCGTGCGCGTCGGCGGCGCGGACCTGACCTCGCTGTCCCCCGAGGAGCGCCGGGAACGGGCGATCCTGCTCAGCCAGGAAAGCCACGTGTTCCGGGGCACGATCGCCGAGAACCTGGCCCTGGCGCTGGACGACGAGAGCGTGGACCGGGACCGGCTGTGGCGGGCGTTGGAGGCGGTGGACGCCGACGCCTGGGTGCGCGCGCTGCCGGACGGCCTGGACACCCTGGTGGGCTCCGGGCGCGACGCCCTGGACCCCGCCCACGTGCAGCAGCTGGCCCTGGCCCGGGTCGTGCTGGCCGACCCCCAGGTCCTGGTGCTGGACGAGGCCACCTCGATGATCGACCCCCGTTCGGCCCGCCGACTGGAGGGCTCGCTCGCCGGAGTCCTGGCGGGCCGCACCGTCGTCGCGATCGCCCACCGCCTGTACACCGCGCACGACGCGGACCGCGTGGCCGTGGTGGACGGCGGCCGGATCGTCGAGCTCGGCACCCACGATGAACTCATCGCCCGGGGCGGCTCCTACGCGGCACTGTGGAACGCCTGGCACGGGGAGGGCTGAGCCCGGGGCAGGGGCCGGAAACGGGGCGTAGGAAACGGGGCGCGGGAAGCGGGCGCCGGAAAAGCGTTGACAGACCACCCTCGCACGAGTGATCCTCCTCCGATGACCACCCCCGAGGTTCCCCCGCTGTACCGCGACGTCGACTTCAACGGCCCGCTCAACGACGAGCGGGCCGTTCGTCTGATCCGTTCACTGGGTCCCCTGACGGATCGCCACGTGGTGGACGTCGGCTGCGGCTGGGCCGAACTGCTGCTCCGCACACTGGCGACCGAACCCACCGCGACCGGGTTCGGCATCGACCTCAGCGAGGACTACGTCCGGCTCGGCCGGGCCAACGCCAAGGAGCGCGGGCTGGCCGACCGGGTCGAACTGGTGGCCGGGAACGTCGGCGCGTGGCGGGGCGAACCCGCGGACGTCATGCTCAACATCGGCGCCAGCCACGTGTGGGGCGGTGACCCTGTGGTGCACACGGCCAACGCCCTGGCGGCCCTGGCCGACCTGACCAGACCGGGCGGCCGGGCGGCGTTCGCCGAGTGCTTCTGGAAGCGGCCGCCGACCGACGCCGAGATGGCGGCCATGCCGTTCATCCCGCGCGACCAGTACCGTTCCATGCCAGAGCTGGTGGACTTCGCTCTCTCCCACGGCTTCCGGCTGATCGCGCTGGCGGAGACCACCGTGGACGAGTGGGACGAGTTCGAGAACTGGCACTGCCTGGGCTGGGAGGACTGGCTGCGGGAGAATCCCGACTCCCCCGACTTCGACGAGGTCCGCGACCGCGCCGACCGGCACCGCCACGCGCGCGTGCACGCCCAGCGGGAGACGCAAGGGTTCGCCTACCTCACCCTGCTACGGGTCTGAGGCGAGTCGACCGCGCACGACACCGGGATGACGTTCGGCTGCTCCCGGCGTTCGTGCGCCCGACCGGGCGGCGGTGGTGTGGACACTCGGCGCTCACGGTCGGGGCACTGGCACGGCACCCGGGCTTGCCGGGCACGCCGAAGGGGAGGGTTCAGAAGAAGCGCAGGCGCTCTCGCTCCTGGGTCTCGGCGTTCTCGACGTAGACGCGGTCGCCCTCGGCCATGACGGACTCAAGGTAGGCGTACACCTGAAGGGCGCGGTTGATGACGTCGGTCTGGGTGTCACCCGTCGCGGCGACGGCCTCCTCCATCGCCTTCGTGGAGCGCGCGGTGAGGTTGACGGTGACCCGCGCCGGGGATCCGGCGACCCTTCTCCCGGCAGGGCGGCCCCGCCCCTGGGAGGCGTCGGTGAGTTCTGTTCCTGTGCCCTTGGGTGACATGGCGCGACCTCGTTCTCTGGCTTGACTGCGGTGGGCTCGATCCGCGAGGAGCCGCGGGAAACACGAACTCGGAGCGTGCCGGAGACACCGCACGCGGGACGGCGCGGTCGGCACGGGGAAACGACGGGGCTCGCACGGAGGGTCGAACGCCTCGACGCGGAGATCCCTCCGACAGCGGCACGGGCCGGGGCACGTCCATGAGCTGAACCCGGCCATCGGCATCTCCCCCCAGCACTTCCGCGACTTTGGTAAGGCTAGGGAAAGCTTAACAGACTGATATGAGATGCAGTCAAGGCATCATTCGTCATCACATCACATGCACCAAAAGACACCCACATGGTAGGCTACGGAGCGTGGACACTCGGCGCTTCGGCGTCACCAGGTGCCGGCCTGGCCCCCATCGAACCAGGGAGCGGCACCACCCCCCCTGTACGCCAACGGCTGGAGGTTCGTTCATGGGAGATCCCCCGGGGCAGCCCCCGCAGCAGCGGGAGACTCGGGAAGAACCACACGTGAGGGAACTCCGTCTGGACGCCGAGTCCCCGCGCTCGCGAGCGGACGTCGACATCGACCGGACCCCCTTCACCTACGGGATGGAGGCGCGTCTCAGCTCGGAGGGGCTCTCGGCCCGCTTCAAGGGCAAAGCCCGAGCCGGTTCCCCCGCCGAGCGGGCCTCGGCCTCGTTCCTCGCCCTGAGCGGTACCGTCCTTCCCCCGCTCGCGCTCGGCGGCCTGGCCCACGTCGTCGGAGCCCCCGCGGCCGTCACGCTGATCGTGGCCGGGGTCGCGTGGATGCTCGCCACCCTGGTGGCCCTGCGCATTACCGGCCCACGGTAGAGCACGGGTGTCCGGTTCCGGTGTCGACCGGAGCCGGACACCGACGGCCCGCCCCGCCGCTCGGTACGGTCACCCCATGGACACCACGGAACCGACGGCCTTCGATGACCTGGCCGACCAGGCCCGAGCGGCGGGCATCGAACGGTACGCGGCGGGCGCGATCGTCCACCGGGACTCGGGGCGGGAGATCCTGCTGCTGCGCCGCCGCGACGACGACACCTCCTTCCCCGGCGCGGAGAGCCTCCCCTCGGGCGGGGTGGACCCCGGGGAGGCCATCCTGGAAGGCCTCGCGCGGGAACTGCGGGAGGAGATCGGCCGGGCACCCGGCGCGCTGCCCCTCGAACCGTTCGTGACCTGGTTCGACTACGTCTCCCGGCACGGGGTGCGCAAGCGCCAGTTCACCTTCGCGCTCCCCCACGACGGCGCGGAGGCGGTGCTCTCCGAGGAGCACACGGACCTGCGCTGGATACCGGCCGAGGAGTACGCGGACAGCGACCTCACCCCGCAGGTGAAGGCGGCGGTCCGCGCCTGGCTCGACGGCCGGGACGCGGGGTCAGCCCCTCTTTAGCCGGTTCCAGGACGCCCACGGCACGGAGACGCACCGCCCACCTGCGGCATCCGTGGAGCCACGACGACCGCCCTTCCCCCTGAGTGGTGCGCCGGACGGCGGCCCGCGGGGCGCGCGACGTCCTGGACGAGGGGTGCGGCATCAGCTGGCCCACCTGCACCGGATCGCCCAGGGCTCCTGGACGCTGGCAGGAGCCCCCGCGCGGACGCCCCAGGTCGGCCCGGTCACCCTTTCTTGGCCCTTCCTTGGGCACGTCAGCGGCCCGGACCGGGTACCCCCGCCAACGTGCGCCGCCCGCGCACCGGCCGCCGACGAGGGGACAGCATGACCACAGGACCCAACGCCGACACCCTGGTGATCTTCGGAGTGACCGGTGACCTCGCCCGGAAGTACCTCATGCCCGCCCTCTACCACCTGGCGGAACGGGAGGAGCTGCGCACCCGGATCGTGGGGGTGGCCAAGTCCGACTGGGACACAGAGGAGTTGCGGCGGCGGACCCGCGAGGCCGTCACCGAGCACCTCGCCGAGACCGGTTCCGAGGCCTCCACCACCCTGGACGAGTCCGTCATGCGGTCCCTGACCGACCGGATGACGCTGGTCACCGGCGACCTCAACGACCCCCGCACCTACGCGGACCTCGCCGCGACCCTGCCCGACGGTTCCCACACCGCCCACTACCTGGCGGTGCCACCCGCGCTGTTCACCACGGTGGCCCGCGCCCTGGCGGACGCCGGGCTCAACCGTGACGCCCGCCTGGTGGTGGAGAAGCCCTTCGGCCACGACCTCGCATCGGCCCGCGAACTCCACCGCGCGCTCCTGGAGTGCTTCCCCTCGGAGAGCCTCTACCTCGTCGACCACTTCCTGGGCGAGGAACCCGTCCGGGGGCTGCCGGTGACCCGGTTCGGCAACACCCTGCTGGAGCCCGTGTGGAACCGGACGTTCGTGGACAACGTGCAGATCACCATGGCCGAGGACTTCGGGGTGGACGACCGGGGGTCGTTCTATGACGCCGCAGGGGCGGTTCGGGACGTGTTCCAGAACCACCTGCTCCAGCTGTTCGCGCTGCTCACGATGGACGCGCCGGTCTCCACCGACCCCTCGGCGGTCAAGGACGAGACGCTGCGCCTGCTGCGCGCCGTGCGCACCATCGAACCGGCCGACGCGATCCGGGGCCGCTACGACGGCTACCTCAGCACGGAGGGGGTCGGCCCCGGCTCCACCACGGAGACCTTCTTCGCGCTGCGCATGTGGGTGGACAACCGCCGCTGGGCGGGCGTGCCCTTCTACGTTCGCTCGGGCAAGCACATGCCGCTCACCTCATGGGAGGTGGTGGCCGAGCTGAAGCGCCCCGCCGCCGACCTCTACCCGGGGCCCGCCAACCTGGTCCGGTTCCAGCTGGAGCCATGGTCCGGGGTGACCTTCGAGATGCTGCTCAACGAACCCGGCGCGGAGAGCGACTCGGCGGCGCGCCTCGTGCTCGCGGCCGACGTGGAACGCCAACTGGGCCGGGGGCACGAGGCCTACGACCACGTGCTGCACGGCGCCGTGGTGGGCAGCCCGGAGCAGTTCGTGCGCTTCGACGTGGTCGAGGAGTCGTGGCGGATCGTCGACCCGCTGATGGACTCGGCGACGGAGCCCGAACCCTATTTTCCGGGCTCCTACGGACCGGAGTCGGCGCAGGTGCTCCCGGGACCGCAGGGCTGGCACCAACTGGCCGACGCGATCCGTCCGCACGGGCCCGCCCAGGGTTGACCCCCGGGGTCCCGGAAAGAGCGAAACCGGGCGGTCCCCATGGGGACCGCCCGGTCGTCGCGGGCGAGGTCGCGTATCCGGACCTCAGGCGCCTACGGGCTCACGCCCGGTGTCACGGACCTGCTAGAAGTCCATGCCGCCCATGCCACCGGTCGGGTCGCCGGCGGGAGCCGAGGCCTTCTCCGGCTTGTCGGCGATGACGGCCTCGGTGGTCAGGAACAGACCAGCGATGGACGACGCGTTCTGCAGAGCGGAACGGGTGACCTTGGTCGGGTCGATGACGCCGTCCTTGAACAGGTCGGTGTACTCGCCGGTGGCGGCGTTGAGGCCGAAACCGGGCTCCAGGTGCTTGACCTTGTCCGCCACGACGCCGCCTTCGAGGCCGGCGTTGACCGCGATCATCTTGAGCGGCTCGGCGATGGCGCGACGCACGATGTCGGCGCCGATGGCCTCGTCACCCTCGAGGTCCAGCTTCTCGAACGCGGGGACGCTGGCCTGCAGCAGCGCGACGCCACCGCCGGGCAGGATGCCCTCTTCGACCGCGGCCTTGGCGTTGCGGACGGCGTCCTCGATGCGGTGCTTGCGCTCCTTGAGCTCCACCTCGGTGGCGGCACCGGCCTTGATGACGGCCACGCCGCCGGCCAGACGCGCGAGGCGCTCCTGGAGCTTCTCGCGGTCGTAGTCGGAGTCGGTGCGCTCGATCTCGTTGCGGATCTCGTTCACGCGACCGGCGATGGCGGTGGCGTCACCGGCACCGTCGACGATGGTGGTCTCGTCCTTGGTGACGACGACCTTGCGGGCGCGGCCCAGCAGGTCGAGCTCGGTGTTCTCGAGCTTGAGGCCGACCTCCTCGGTGATGACCTGGCCGCCGGTCAGCACGGCGATGTCGCCGAGCTGGGCCTTGCGGCGGTCACCGAAGCCCGGAGCCTTGACGGCGACGGACTTGAAGGTGCCGCGGATCTTGTTGACCACGAGGGTCTGCAGGGCGCCGTCGGCGACGTCCTCGGCGATGACCATCAGCGGACGGCCGGACTGGAGGACCTTCTCGACAACGGGCAGGAACTCGTTGTTGTTGGAGATCTTCGAGTTGACGATGAGGATGTAGGGGTCCTCGAGGACCGTCTCCATGCGCTCAAGGTCGGTGGCGAAGTAGGGCGAGATGTAGCCCTTGTCGAAGCGCATGCCCTCGGCGAGCTCAAGCTCGAGCCCGAAGGTCTGCCCCTCCTCGACGGTGATGACGCCTTCCTTGCCGACCTTGTCCATCGCCTCGGCGATGGTCTCACCGATCTGGGTGTCACCAGCGGAGATGGAGGCGGTGGAGGCGATCTGCTCCTTGGTCTCGACGTCCTTCGAGAGGTTGCCGAGCTCCTCGTTGATGCGGGCCACGGCGGCCTCGATGCCGCGCTTGAGGCCGATCGGGTTGGCGCCAGCGGCGACGTTGCGCAGACCCTCGCGGACGAGAGCCTGGGCCAGGACGGTGGCGGTGGTCGTACCGTCACCGGCGACGTCGTCCGTCTTCTTGGCGACCTCCTTGACCAGCTCGGCCCCGATCTTCTCCCAGGGGTCCTCGAGCTCGATCTCCTTGGCGATGGAGACACCGTCGTTGGTGATAGTGGGGGCGCCCCACTTCTTCTCCAGGACGACGTTGCGACCCTTCGGGCCGAGCGTGACCTTCACGGCGTCAGCGAGCTGGTTCATGCCGCGCTCGAGGCCGCGACGGGCCTCCTCGTCGAACGCGATCAGTTTGGCTGCCATTGAGTTCTTGTCCTCCCGTGACCGGGCTGATACGCGATGGGACGAGGCGTGCGCCCGCGACGGACGACCGCGTTCGCACCGGCAACCCTGCTGCCGGAGGACCACGATCTCGCAGCCTCGATCCGGTTAGCACTCGGTATAGGTGAGTGCTAACCACTCCCTTTTTTAGCACTCGGCCATGGAGAGTGCAAACGATGTGGTCACGATTTCCCCAGCTTCGGAAACAGCCCTGAACAGCGCGGACTTCCCTCCACAGGGCGGTTTGAGCGCTCGGCGAACAACGGACGAACCCCTGGTGGAACCGGGTGGCCAGGTCCTGCCCGCCCGGTGACCAGGGGCCCGCCGGTTCAGCCAGACTGACCACGGCATCATGCTGGCCGACGACGTGCCCGTCGCTCCCGGCTCCTACGCCCTGCTGGACGGCAAGGTCGTCCACGTAGACGCCCCCCAACGGAAGGAAGACCCCATGCGAGACGACCAGGCAGTGCTCTACGACCCGAGCACCTCCGACGAAGTGATCCGAGAGGTCCTGGACGAGACCGCGGCCCGTGCGGCGGGCGCGTACATGCGCGCGGCCCGTGCCGCCACCAGCCCGGCGGCCGCACGGGAGTACAAAGCCTCGATGAGGGAGGTCTGGAGGCTCAAGAGCGACTTCTCCCTCAGCCGGGAGCAGATGGTGGAGCACATTCTGCGCACGCAGGAGGACCTGTCCCGCTTGGAGAAGGGGTAGTTGGTGGTCGGCCCCAACCCTGACGAGGTGCGATCCGAAGAGCTGCGGATGATCTTCGACGAGGACATCACGGGCCTGGTCTTCGGGGACGTGGACGCTTACCCGACCGAGGAGAGACCGGTCTTCTTGCAGCCGGGTGCACAGCTCGCAGCGGAGGAGGTGCGGTCGGTGACCTCGCCCTCAGCCACGAACTCGCGGAGTCTTCCCTGTTCGGAGAGCTTGCGGAGCGCGTGGTAGAGGGAGCCCCATTTGACGTTGGCCCACTCCTCGGCGCCCCAGTCCATCAGTTCGCGGCCCGCCCGGTAACCGTGTGCCTGCCCGTGGACGCGCACCACACCCAGCACCAACAACCGCGTCGCCGACATCGCCACCCTCGTCCCCTGGAGAAACCTCCTCCCAGGTTACGAGGGTCCGGGCACGCGGCGGGGCGGGCACCGACCGGTGCCCGCCCTGTGGTTCGCCCACTGCCCGTGCGGTCAGCAGCCCCCGGCGACGGCGGGGATGATCGAGATCTGCTGGCCGTCCCGGACCTCGGTCTGCAGGCCCTTCTCGAAGCGGACGTCCTCGTCGCCGACGTAGACGTTGACGAAGCGGCGGACCTTGCCGCCGTCGTCGAGCACGCGGGCGAGGATGCCCGGGTGGTTGGCCTCCAGGTGGTCCAGGACCTCGGCCAGGGTGCCGCCCTCGGCGGTCACCTCGGACGCGTCGTTGGTGTAGGTGCGCAGGATGGTGGGCACGCGGACGCTGACGCTCATGGTGTTCGTACTCCTGGGACGTGGGTGCTGCGCGGGGTGGTGGACGTGGGGGCGAGTCCGGGTCAGGCCAGGCCCTCGGCCTTGAAGGCCTCCAGGGACGGCTTGATCGTGGCGGTGACGCCCGAGTCGACGGCGTTGAGGGTCTTGAGCCCATCGCCGGTGTTGACGATGACCGTCTCCGCCTCGGGGTCGAGCCTGCCCTCGCGGACCAGCTTGCGGAGGACACCGGTGGTCACACCGCCCGCCGTCTCCGCGAAGATCCCCTCCGTGCGGGCCAGCAGCTTGATGGCGTCGACGATCTCGTCGTCACCCACGTGTTCGATCGCCCCGCCGGTGCGGTTGGCGATGTCCAGCACGTACGGGCCGTCCGCGGGGTTGCCGATCGCCAGCGACTTCGCGATGGTGTCCGGCTTGACCGGCTGGATGACGTCGTGCCCGTCGGCCCAGGCGCGGGCGACCGGCGAGCAGCCCGTGGCCTGCGCGCCGAACACCTTGTAGGGGCGGTCCTCGACGAGGCCGACCCTGATCAGTTCCTGGAAGCCCTTGTCGATCTTGGTGAGCTGCGATCCGGAGGCGATCGGAATGACGATCTGCTCGGGCAGGCGCCAGCCGAGCTGCTCGGCGATCTCGTAGGCCAGCGTCTTGGAGCCCTCGGCGTAGTACGGCCGCAGGTTGACGTTGGTGAAGCCCCAGCTCTCGCCCGCCTCGTCGCCGATGAGCTCGGAGCAGAAGCGGTTGACGTCGTCGTAGTTGCCGTCGATGGCCACGACCTTCCCGCCGTAGACGGCGGCCATCACGACCTTGCCCTCCTCCAGACCGGCCGGGATGAACACGCACGAGTCGAATCCGGCACGCGCGGCGGCGGCGCCCACGGCACCGGCGAGGTTGCCGGTGGAGGAGCAGGAGAGGGTGGTGAACCCGAAGGTGCGGGCGGCCTCGACTGCGATCGCGACCACGCGGTCCTTGAAGGAGTGCGTGGGGTTGGCGGAGTCGTCCTTGACGTGCAGGGAGCGCAGGCCGAGTTCGGCGGCGAGGCGGTCGGCCCGGACGAGGGGGGTGAGGCCGGGGTTCATGTTGGGCAGGTCGGCCACGTTGTCGGGGACCGGGAGGAGGGAGCGGTAGCGCCAGATGTTCTTGGGGCCGCTCTCGATCTGCTCGCGGGTGACGGGCCCGAAGTCGTAGGCGATCTCCAGGGGGCCGAAACAGAACTGGCAGGCGAAGCTCGGCGAGAGTTCGTAGCGCTCACCGCACTCCCGACAGGACAGCGCGGTCCCGGGACCGAAGGCGCGAACGGAGGTGGGTTCAGCGGCGGCAATCGCCATGGCGAGGCGTCTCCCCTCATCTTCCCTGGTGGCCACCTTGACCCCAGGCCGGAGTTGGCACCTGCCTCGACGGGTCGCGTTGATCGCGGTTCCACATGTCGAGATGGTTGCCGGGGCTTCGCAGGGCCGGTCCCTCCACCCCTCTGGATGAGCAATATGAAGTTGTGGCGGTTCTTCTCCGAGAACGCACCGTCACTGTAACTGAGGTGCTGACCGATTTTCCACGCCGGGTGATCCGGATTACACAAAGCGGCTCGAATGCTGAGACGACACCGTCCACGTGCGGCGCGACCCGAGTACGGAACCGGCTCCCCTGTGACGGTGTCCACCGTTGCCCGCGAGGGGGTTTGGGGCGACTGTCCCTAGGCGAGACCTAGGAGGAGTGCGTGATCCCCAGAGCATCCTTCGTCGAGAGGACGACCACGTGGACAAGGCTCAGATCCTCATAGCCTCCAACAGGGGCCCGGTCTCCTTCTCCACCGCCGACGACGGCTCGCTTGAGCACCGTCGGGGCGGCGGAGGACTGGTCTCGGGGATGATCTCCGTGGCCACCGAGATCGACGGACTGTGGGTGTGCGCGGCCCTGTCGGACGCCGACCGCCGCGCCGCCACCGAGGCGCCGGGGGCCCGCCTGGACCTCGCGCACGACCTCGACGGCATGCGAGTCCACATGTTGGACATCCCTGAGACGACCTTCTCGGGCGCCTACACCGGGGTGGCCAACTCGACCCTGTGGTTCGTGCAGCACATGCTGTACGACACCCCGAACAAGCCCTCCTTCGGCTCGGAGTTCCGCAGCCAGTGGGAGGACTACGCCGCCTACAACAACGCCTTCGCGGAGGCGCTGGTCAGCGGTGCCGCCGAGAACGCGCGCGTGGCCGTGCAGGACTACCACCTGGCGCTGGTGCCGCGCATCCTGCGCGCCCGCCGACCGGACCTGCGGATCGCCCACTTCTCGCACACTCCGTGGGCCCCGCCCGAGTACTTCCGGATGCTGCCCACCCAGGTGGCCCGGGAGCTGCTGGAGGGGATGCTCGGCGCCGACAGGCTGGGGTTCCTGAGCCCGCGCTGGGCCGACGCGTTCCTGCGCTGCTGCGCCGAGATCCTGCGCGCCGACGTCGACCTCGAACGGCGCACCGTGGAGCACGGGGGCCGGATCGTCGAGGTGGGCGTGCACGCCCTGGGCGCGGACGAGGAGGGGCTGCGGGAGAGCGCGTCGGAGCCCGCCGTGGCGGACCGCAGGCGGACGCTGGGTGAGGCCGTGGGCGACACCCGGCTGGTCGTCCGGGTGGACCGCACGGAGCTGTCCAAGAACATCGTGCGTGGTCTGGAGGCGTACCGGGAGCTGCTGACGGCGCACCCGGAGTGGCGGGGCCGGGTCACCCACCTGGCCTTCGCCTACCCGAGCAGGGGCGACGTGCCGGAGTACCGGGAGTACACGGACTCCGTGCTGCGGATCGCGAAGGAGATCAACGAGGAGTTCTCCACACCCGAGTGGACGCCGCTGGTGCTGGAGGTCAACGACGACTACCCGCGGTCGCTGGCCTCGTTCCAGATGGCCGACGTGCTGCTGGTGAACCCGATCCGGGACGGTATGAACCTGGTCGCGAAGGAGGGCCCGGTGCTCTCGGAGCGGGACTCGGTGCTGGTGCTCTCGCGTGAGGCGGGGGCGGCGGACGAGCTGGGCGGGGACGCCCTGCTGGTCAACCCCTACGACACCGTGGAGACCGCCGAGGCGCTGCACCGGGCGCTGTCGATGCCCGAGGGGGAGCGCAAGGAGCGCCGGGGACGGCTGGCCGAGGCCGCCGTGGCACTGCCGCCGCGCCGCTGGTTCCAGGACCAGCTGCGTTCCCTGGACGGCTGACGGGGTTCGACGTGGGCCGCTCGGCCGCGGCGGGGGCCGGGTGCCGGGCGTCGGGACGCGTCGGCCAAGGACGCCAAGACGCAGGACGCCAGGAACAACGCGAGGGCGTGTCCCGTGCTGGACACGCCCTTCGGCGGGGTCGCGTTCCGGTCCACGACCGGCTGGCTCTCGGTCGGACTCCGGTCATCCGGTAAGTCACCGGGCGCCCGACCGGTATCCGGTCAGTGAGTCCGGGAGGTGGCCGCCTTCCAGGCCTCGGCCTCGGCGAGGAGTTCGGTGACGATGCCGGACTTGGCGTCGGCGTAGTCCTGGATGCGCTTCCAGGTGCGCTCGGAGAGTTCGCGCTTGACCGCGGTGTAGCGTTCCCGGGCCCCGGCGTCCGCGATGAGGTAGTCGCGGAAGAGCCGCATGCGGTCGATCTCCTCGCACCCCTGGCCGAACACGTGGAGGTTGAGGTTGACGCTGGGGCCCTTGAGGACCCGGTGTTCGTACCAGTCGGGTTCGGCGATGACCAGGGTGTATCCCACCTTCTCCAGGTCGTTCAGGTAGGCGGACTCATCGGCGGGGTCGGCGACCGCCATGACCAGGTCCACGCAGGGTTTGGCGGCAAGGCCGGGCACCGAGGTCGAGCCGACATGGTCCAGGGACAGCACGCGGTCCCCGAGCGCGCCCCGGATACGGGATTCCTCCTGGCGGAACAGGTAGGGCCACTTGGGGTCGGGTTCGGAGAGGCGCACGCGACCGTTCACCAGGTTGCGTGCCATGGGGTCGGAGGCGACCCGCCTGTCTCCTCGTGAGGGCAGAGAGGGCGTTTCGAGAGGCGACATTCCACAAAGCCTTGCCGTCCGGCGTACCCGCGTCAAGGCTTTCGACGTGCCTTACATATGCACGCGCATACGTGACACTACCGACCGTCGGATCGGCATGACCGAACGCGACGGTCAGGCCTTGGAGCGCCCCTCGGGGGTGGAGACCACCAGGACGAGCGAGCCCTCCCACTCGGGGAGTTCGCGCAGGTGGCCGTGGCGCGCGTCCCACGTGCCGTCGCGGAGGTCGCGGGAGAGGTGCTCGTGGAAGCGGGTGTGCGCGGCCTCGTCGACGAAGCTCCACGCCGAACAGGCCTGCCGGGCCCCGGGGTCGAGCAGCACCTCGGGGCGCGCGTAGTAGGCCTCGTTGAAGCCGTCCGAGCAGTCGAGCGGGATGGGCACCCGGGTGACGGTGGTCGTGCCGCCCAGCCCCTCGGCCAGAACCGACGGCTCCGGGTAGCGGCGCGCCTCGGTGTCCAGGACCTCCGGGCAGTAGTCGTACAGCCAGAAGTCGCGTACCAGGGCGGGGTCGCAGGTCAGCACCACGACGGGGCCCGTGGTCACTCGCCGGACCTCCGCCAGGCCCCTGCCGAGGTCGGACCACTGGTGGACGCTGAAGGTGGTCATGGCGGCGTCGAAGGAGTCGTCGGGGAACGGCAGCGACTCGGCGGTGCCGTCGACCGCCGCGGGCAGGTGCCCGGGGCGCCGGGCCCGCATGCTGGCCGAGGGCTCCACGGGGGTGACGTCGCGGTCGGCGGGTTCGTAGGACCCGGCCCCGGCACCGACGTTGAGCACCGTCCGGGCGTCTCCCAGGGCGGTGTGGAGGAGTTCGGCGATCCTCGGTTCCGGTTGCCGGTGGTCCGTGTACGTGCGGGCGATGACCCCGTAGTCCGCGTCGCCCGCGCTGCCGTCCCGCATCCGAACCATGCTGTCTCCCACCGTCGAGGTGTCGCCGAGCCGAGCTAAGTGTGGTGCCGCAAGGACCCTAACCAACGAAAAGCCGTGGCGTCACGGGCTTTTCGCCCGATCCGCCACGGCTCGCCCCGCCAGGGGGCGTGTGACCTCAGCCGACTCGACGCCGCGCCTACTTCTTGCGGCGGCGGCCGCCCTTGCGCCGGGAGGGGCGCTCCTCGGCCCGGGCCTGCTCGGCCCGCTCTGCGGCGAGCCGCTGGTCCTCCTCCTGCCGCTCGGCCGCCACCCCGTAGGGGTCCTTGCTGGTCCGGCGCACCCACAGCACCAGCACGATCACGATCAGCGCCAGCACCACGCCGACCAGCGCGAACCACATCCACACCGGAACGGTCGGGGAGTCGTCCTGCACCAGGTTGTCGTCGACGAGCGGCATGTCCTGGGCGTTCCCTGAGGCCTGCGCGACGGCCGAGGGCAGGTACAGGGACGCCAGCCCCTGCCCGCCCTGCTGGGAGCCCTGCACCAGGGCCTCACGGAGCTTCTCGGCGCCCAGCTGCGGGTACTCGGAGGTCAGCAACGCGGCCGCACCCGCGGCCACCGCGGCGGCGTACGGGGGGCCGGTCACGTCGGTCTGACCCATGTCCGGGCCGGCCGTGGACAGCTCGGCGCCGGGCGCGAGGAGGTCGATCGACTCGGACGGGGGCGAGTCGGGCAGGAGCACGCCCTCCTCGTCCACACCGCCCACCGCCAGGACGTTCGGGTCCGCCTCGCCGCCCGCCGGGGCGACGACCAGTGTCCCGCTCCGCGCGGCCGACGCGGTCGCCGTCTGGAGGTCCTCGTCCTGTTCGACCTCGTCCTGGAGCAGGACGACCTGGGCCCCCTGCTCCACGGCGTAGCCGATGACGTCCGCGGGGCCGTCGTCGGTGGGCAGGACCAGCAGCCTCGCGGCCGGGGCCACGCCCAGCACCCCGCCGTCCGCGTCCATGCCGTGGCCGTGTCCGACGACCAGCGCGCCCGCCGCCGTGCCGGGATCGGTGTCGTTGCCGTTCGTCCCGAACTCGGTGTCGACCACCAGGTTGTCCCGGAGGTCGGGGTGGTCCTCGTCCACGGAGACCCCCGGAAGGGCCACGGTCACGCCCTGACCCTGGCTGGTCTCCCAGGCCTCCTGGGCTCCGATGGAGGTCAGGGCCCACTGCTCCGGGCGGAAGTCGGGTACGTCGGCGGCGGCTGGAACCGCCGTCAGTCCCAGTACGGTGAGCGCCGCGCAGGCGCCCGCCGTGGCGCCCAACACGTGGCGCTGGTGTGTCCTGCTACGGCTGTTGCCCCCGAGCACGTCAGGCTCCCTCGAACGTTGCGGTCGGTGCTGCGCCGGGCCCTCCCCGGACCCTCGCGATTCTGTCATGCGCACAGGATCCAGGCTTGGACAAGTGACCCGGGGGGTAGGACACGTAACTGTATCCCTGGTGCCAGTCCTGGGTTTCGCGCTCCTCATCCGGCATGGCGAGTCGCTAGCATGAGTCGCGCCGATCCGGACAAACCAATGACCCGTCCAGGGGGTGTCCCATGCCGAACATCGGTCCGTCCGACGACGGTCAGTCGGCCCTCGCCGAGCGCGAACAGCGCATCCTCGCCTTCGAACGCCAGTGGTGGAAGTTCGAGGGATCCAAGGAACAGGCGATCCGTGACGAGTTCGGGTTCTCCGCGACCCGCTACTACCAACTGCTCAACGGTCTGGTCGAGCGCCCCGAGGCGCTCGCCTTCGACCCCATGACCGTCAAGCGCCTGCGCCGCCTGCGCGCCGACCGCAGACGTCAGCGCAACGCCCGCCAGTTGGGCATCCACCTGTAGGGCGACCGAGCGGGCCACGGGCTCCGGAGAACCCGCGGAGCAGGCCACCGACCCAGGCAGCGCACCCGCCTGGGAACTCCACAGTGCCCCCGACAGCGACAAGGTCCCCGTATGCCCCCGTCCACAGCAGACGACCGTCCCGTGCCCACCACCGACGCCGGTCGCAGCGCGCTCGACGCACTGGTCTCGGACCCCGACCGGGCGCTGGTCGCCTTCGACTTCGACGGCACCCTGGCGCCCATCGTCGCCGATCCGCGTGACTCCGCTCCCCAACCGGGGATCGTGGCCGCGCTGGCCGATCTGGCGTCCCTGGTGGGCACCGTCGCGGTCATCACCGGCCGCCCCGCAGACACCGTCGTGCGGCTCGGCGGCCTGGAGCGGGTCCCCGGGATCGTCGTGCTCGGCCACTACGGCGCCGAACGGTGGACGGACGGCCGCGTGGTGGCCGCCGACCCGCCGCCCGGAGTGGCGCTGGTCAGGGAGGAGCTCCCGGCCCTCATCGACTCCTCCGGCGCGCCGGAGGGCACGTGGGTCGAGGACAAGGGCCGATCCCTGGCCGTGCACACACGCCGGGCCGCCGAGCCCGAACGGGCCCTGGAACTGCTGGCCGGTCCCCTGACCGAGCTGGCCGAGCGGGCCGAACTCCAGGTGGAGCCCGGTCGGCTGGTGATCGAGCTCCGTCCACAGGGTGTGGACAAGGGCGCCGCCCTCACCTCCCTCGTGGCGGAGAGAGCGGCCCGGAGCGTGCTCTTCGCCGGTGACGACCTCGGCGACCTGCCCGCCTTCTCCGCCGTGGCGGCCCTGCGCGGACACGGGATCCCCGGGCTCACCGTGTGCTCCTCCTCCGACGAGGTGACCGAGGTCGCCGACGCCGCCGACCTGGTCGTCCCCGGACCGGCCGGGCTGACCACCCTGCTCGGCCAGCTCACGGCGACGATTCGTGGGCTTGCGGGGTGAGCGCCGAACGCGCGGCCGAGCGCAGGTCCACCAGACCGGTCCGGTCGCGCCCGTAGTGCACGGCGTTGGTGAGCACACCCACGTAGCGCCCGCTCTCGGGGTGCAGGAACAGGCTCGTGCCGGTGAACCCGTTGTGGTAGACCACGCCCTCCGGGGTGACCAGCCAGGCCAGCCCCCTCGACAGCCGGGCCCCCGCGTCCACGTGTGGTGACCAGCTCTCCCGGATGAACGACGACGGGATGATCCCACTCCCGCCGTCGTGCAGGCGCAGCATCTCCCGGGCGAAGGAACCGAGGTCGATGGCGTTGCTGAACACACCGGCGTGCCCGGACACTCCGCCCATCAGCGCGGCCGCCTCGTCGTGCACCACGCCCCAGGAGGGCGCCGCGCCGACGAGGCGCCGCTCGGTCGGCGCCACACTGGGCGACCTCGCCAGCGGCCCGTAGGTGGTGGAGCGCAGGCCGAGATCGGTCCACAGGTCGTCGGCCAGCCGGTCCAGGGTGCCGCCGTACAGGCGCTCCAGGAGCAGGCCGAGCAGGATGAACCCGCGGTCGATGTACTGGTAGCCGGGTTCCTCCAGCGGGTCCGACAGGATCGCCTCGGCGAGGTCCTGGTCGGTGCCCACGTACCGCTCCATCCAGGACACCGGGTTGAGGCGGCTGGTGTGCGTGAGGATCTGCCGGGTGGTCACCCAGGCCCCGGGGAGGTCCTCACCGGGAAAGTATTCGGACATCGGGGCGTTGATGTCCAAAACCCCCTCGGCGATCGCCCGTCCCACGAGCGGCCAGGTGGCCATCACCTTCGTCAGGCTCGCGACGTCGTAGGAGACGTCGGGAGCGGTGTCGTGCTCTCCGTCGGTCCGGCCCACGGCCACGAACTCCCACATTCCGCCGGTGCCGACCACGGCGGCCCCGCCTGGCAACCAGTCCGCGTCCACCATCACCTTCAGGACGCCACGTATCCGCGCCCCAGTCTCCGTGAGCCAGTCACCATCACGCACAACACGCCTCCCCCCGAGCGGTCTCCCCCACTTCTCGGCGGATACCCCGTTCACTCCGGCTTGTCACACCCGTGCCGTCTCCGAACAGTACGAAACCCTCGCAGGTCATGGCCGTAACCACACCGCTGTGGCGTGGCGTTGCCCAGGGCCGTACGAAGGGGTGCGCGGAGGGGTGTGCACTGGGGTGAGCACGGGGGGTGGGCTCGGGACTGAGCAGGGGGTGAACAGAGGGTGAGCACGGGCTCCTGAGCACCACTCCGGCCTCGGACTCCGCGGGTGGGGAGAAGTAGGCTGGCGCCCACGAAGTTCCGAGGAGGACGATGAGCAGCAAGACCCCCGTTCCCGCCGGTTTCGTCGGTGTGGCCGGCAACATCGGGATCAAGGACCCGCAGGACGACTTCTTCACAGTGGTCTCCCAGGTCCCCACGGCGGTCTCCGCCGTGTTCACCCAGTCGCGGTTCGCCGGGCCCAGCGTCCAGCTCAGCCGTGAGGCGGCCGCCGACGGCCGGGCCCGAGGCGTCACCGTGATCGCCCGCAACGCCAACGTGGCGACCGGCCAGATCGGGACGGCCGACGCTCGCGAGGTCCAGGAGGGCGTGGCCCGCGCCGCCGGGGTCGACCCCGACCAAATCCTGATCGCCTCCACCGGGGTCATCGGCCGCCCCTACCCCATGGACAGGGTCCGCTCCTACCTGGAGGACCTCCCTGCCGAGTTCCCCCCGGCAGACCTGGACCGCTCCGCGGCGGCCATGATGACCACCGACACCCACCCCAAGGTCGCCACCGCCAAGGTCGGCGACGCGACCCTGACCGGGATCGCCAAGGGCGTCGGCATGATCGAACCCAACATGGCGACCATGCTGACCTGGTTCTTCACCGACGCCGAACTGGAGCAGCCCGTCCTTGACGCGGTGTTCCGGCGGGTGGTGGACCGGACCTTCAACGCCCTGAGCATCGACACGGACACCTCCACCAGCGACTCCGCCGCGATCTTCGCCAACGGGCTGGCCGGTCCGGTGGACGTCGCCGAGTTCGAGGACGCCCTGTACGAGGTCGCGCTGAGCCTGGTGCGGATGATCGCCTCCGACGGTGAGGGCGCGGGCAAGCTCATCGAGGTGCGGATCACCGGTGCGCGCGACGACGCCCAGGCGAAGCGGATCGGCAAGGCCGTGGTGAACTCACCCCTGGTCAAGACGGCCGTGCACGGTGCCGACCCGAACTGGGGTCGGGTCGCGATGGCCGTGGGCAAGTGCTCGGACGAGACCGACGTGTTCCCCGAGAACGTGCGGATCGTGTTCGGGGACGTGGAGACCTTCCCGACCGAGGCCACGGAGGAGACGCTGGAGCGCGCCGCCCAGCACATGAAGGGCGACGAGGTGGTGATCACCGTCGACCTGGGCATCGCCGAGGGCGCCTTCACTGTCTACGGCTGCGACCTGACCGAGGGCTACATCCGGATCAACGCCGACTACACGACCTGAGCCACGACGACTCGGGAACGTGTGAAGGCCCTGGTGGGAGCACCGCCAGGGCCTTCACACGTTCCATGGGCCTGATCCGATCAGATGTGCACGGCGGGGCCGTCCGTCATCCGGCCCGCCTTCATGAAGAGGGAGAGTCCGGCCGCCACCAGCATCACCACGGCGGCGATCCCGAAGGCCAGCTGGAGCCCGTCCAGGAAGGCGAGGTTGCTCGCCTGGGTGATCGCGGCGGCGGTGGCGGCGTCCGCGCCCTCGGGCAGGACCGCCCCGCCCTGCGCGACGGTGCTCTGCATGGCGGAGAGGTCGTCGGCGGAGGGTTCGGCCAGACCGGCGACGGCGTAGTGCCCGGGCAGCCTGGAGACGATGGTCGCGGACATCACCGCGCCCAGGACCGCCGTTCCCAGCGATCCCCCGAGCTGCATGGCGGCCTGTTGGAGCGCGGCGGCTACCCCCGCGTAGCGCACCGGGGCGTTGCCGATGATCGCGGCGGTCGCGCCGGTCATCACCAGGCTCAGGCCCACGCCCAGCAGCACGAAGGCGATCGAGACGTACGGAACGCCGGTGTCGGCCTCCAGCCGGGAGAGCAGGAACATGCCCGCCGAGGCGGAGAGCAGCCCGGCCGTGGTGGGCGGGCGTGCACCGACCCGGTCCAGGAGGCGACCGGCGATGGGTGAGGTGATCGCCATCATCGCGGTCATGGAGATGAGCTGGAGCCCGGTCTGGGCGGGGCTCAGGCCGCGCACGCCCTGAAGGTAGAAGGTGATGAAGAACAGCGAGCCCATCAGGCCCAGCGCCATCGCCACGGTCAGGACCACGCCGATCGACAGCGAGGGGTGCGCGAAGAGGGCGAGCGGGACGAGCGGCTGTTCGGGGCGGCGTTCCCAGACGAGGAAGGCGGCACCGAAGAGCACGGCCACACCCAGGGAGGCCAGGGTGACCGGGTGCGCCCAACCGATGCTGGGCGCCTCGACCAGCGCCCAGACCAGCGCGAAGATCGTGACGCTCACCAGGACGATGCCGGGCACGTCCATGCGGGACCCGGCGTCGGTGGCGCGGTTGGCGGCCAGCAGCCACAGGCCCAGACCCAGGGCGAGGGCGCCGACCGGGACGTTGATGTAGAACACGGCCTCCCAGCTGAGAGCGCTGACGAGGAGTCCGCCGAGGATCGGTCCGCCAGCCGTGGCCGCGCCGATCAGGCTGCCGAACACGCCGAAGGCGCGGCCGAGCTTGGAGGGAGGGAAGCTGGCGCGCAGGAGTCCCATCGCGGAGGGCAGCAGCAGGGCGCCGAAAATCCCCTGGACGATCCGGAAGGCGATGAGCATGATGACACCGGACGACAGCGCGATCGCCACCGAGGACAACACGAACCCGACCACGCCGACGAGGTAGGTGTTCCGGTAGCCGAAGCGGTCACCGATCTTGCCCGCCGTGATGAGGAAGACCGCGAGTCCGAGCAGGTAGCCGTGGGTGACCCACTGGAGCTCGGCCAGGGAGGCGCCGAGGCTGGCGCCGATCGCGGGGTTGGCCACGGCCACGATGGTGCCGTCGAGGGCGACCATCATGACGCCGAAGGCGATCGCGACCAGGGTGGCCCAGGGGCTCTCGGTGAAGCGGGGGCGGGGATTGGTCTCGGTCGCGGCCTGAGGGTGCTGCTGATCTCTCGGATCCCGTGGACTCTGCTCGGCCTGGGTGGTCATGTGTGCCCCGTGTCTTCTCTGGCTTCCCGTACCAGGCGACATTATGTCAGCGGCTGACATTTGACAATCGCTGACTTTTGTCAGTGACTGACGTCACTTCTGCTCGCGTGTATCCTCCAGGGACAGGAAGAAGGCGTCACCCCGGGAGTGGAGGCACGTCCATGAGCACGACGAGCCCCGAGAACGTCGGACTGCGCGAGCGCAAGAAGGCCGAACTGCGCAACACCCTCATCGAGTCCGGCCTGCGCCTCTTCCACGAGAAGGGGTACGAGGCGACCACCACCGAGGAGATCGCCTCGTGCGCGGGGGTCTCCCAGCGGACGTTCTTCCGGTACTTCGCCTCCAAGGAGAACGTGGTCCTGGAGGCGATCGAGGAGGTCGACGAGCTCCTCTGCGCGTTCGTGCGCGACCGTCCCGCCGACGAACCGCCCTTCCGTGCGCTGCGCAACGCGATGCGCGACCACTGGGAGGTCCTGGAGCGCGAGGAGCTGCATCTCCAGGGCAGTGCGGCCAACTTCATCTCACGGAGCCCCGAGCTCATCGAGGTGAACATGCGCTACTGCGCCCGCCGCCAGTCCCGGCTCGCCCGCGTCATCGCCGAACGCGCCGGAGTGGACCCGACCGACCACCGGCCCGCCCTGGTGGCGGCGGTGTTCTACGCCACGCTCAACAACGGATTCCAGGCCTGGGCGGACTCGGGGTGCGGAGACAAGACCGACGGGCTGCTGGAGGCCTTTCTGGAACAGCTCGACCTGGTCCCCGACGCTGTCTGTGGGACCTGGAGCAGGGTTGATGACGCCTGAGGAGGTCGTCCCCATCCTGCGCGTGGCCGACGCCTCCGTGGCCGTGCGCTGGTACGGAAGGCTCGGGTTCGCTCAGGAGTGGGAGCACCGCTTCGAGCCGGGGTTCCCGGCCTTCGTGGAGATCGTTCGGGGGACGATCCGGCTGTTCCTGTCGGAGCACACGGGTGATGCTCGCCCCGACACCCTGGTGTACCTGCGGGTGAGGGATGTGGACGCGATCGCGGCCGAGTTCGGGACCACCGTGGAGGAGGCACCCTGGGCGCGCGAGATCGAACTCCGCGACCCCGATGGGAATCGTCTGCGCGTGGGCACCCCGAAGGACTGAGGCCGCTCGCGCGCCCTCCGACGCGCGAACGGCTGGGATCAGGTGGTGGGCGGTCCGGGGTCCGGCTTCCCCACGCCGAGGTGACGGTGGGCGAGCAGCCTCAGCAGCTCCGTTCGCGTGGGTGCGGTGATCCGCTCGAAGGGGTCGCCCTCGCCCGTCCAGCCGAGGGGTCGACGCGCCACGTACTTCTCGTGCGGTGGCTTCCCCTCGATGGTCATCGCCCAGTGCCGGTAGAGCAGATCACAGAGGACGTGCTCCGGGACGGGCAGCTCGCCGCCGGATGAGTCTTCACGCGGGACCCGTCGCTCAGCCCGGGGACCGGCCGTGAGGTTGGGGTGGTCGGTAATGGCCTGGTCGATCGTCTGGGTTGCCAGCTCGGCGTCGTCTTCCTCCTGAGCTATGCGCAGGGCCTCGTGGATCAGTGGGAGCCGGTTGCGCAGGGTGTGCGCGTGCCACTCGGCCAGCTCCTGAGGGGTGAGGCGGGTTGGAGGGAGCAGGGCGTCCCCGACAGCGGCGAGAAGGTCCCCGGTGTAGGTGTCCAGCATCAGAGGGACACCCCCAGTCGGCGTAGCCCGGCCAGGACGGCGTGGAGGACGTCCAGGGGTGCGGTGTCCAACGGCCGTCGGGGCGAGGGGATGAGCGGCGGGCGGAGGAACGCGGCGTAGCCCCGCACGCGCCCAGCCCTGCGCGGGCGGCGGGGGCGGTGCGAGAGGTCTCCGGCAGCGCCATTGATTCGCGGGGCGAGGCAGGGGATAAGGTCGGGCATGTCAGCGCTCCTAGTCAGCGTTGGCCGTGCCCCGGGAGCCCTCCTACCGGCTCGCCGGGGTCTGGACTCCCTGACCCTAGGTCTCCGAACGCGAGGGAGGGGGTAGCGTCGCTACCCCCTCGACAAGGGGTACAAGTCGTACCCCTGGACCCGTGCCACTCAGGCGACCCGTACTCCGAGCGAGCGAGCGAGCGAGCGTACGTCGTCGCGAATCATGCCGTTCCTCGACTCACTGAGCCTGATCACGGCTGAGCGCGCGAACCGGTTGTACCTCGCGGTCTCGGGGGACTCCTCGTAGGCCTTGTTGAGCAGGTGGACGACCGCGATGTCCTCGTTCTGGAGATCGTGCGCACGAGCCGACTCGATCAGGTGGAAGCTCCTCCGGGTGGCAGAGGGCATCGACGCGAGGTCGATCCTGGCCGCCGCCCGAACGGCGGACCCGCCCTGGAGAAGGTCGGCGTTCATGGTGACGGCGTACGCGTCGACCATCCCACGGCCGAAGATCAGATAGGGGTGCGCGTACTGATCCCCGAGCCGCCGGGCCGCTTCGTCAGCTCGGTCCCAGTAGCGCCACGCGTCCCCGGACTTGCCGACTTTGGCGTGTGACAGAGCGGCTCCGAGTTGGAGCAGACCCCACCGAGCAAGATCCTCGGGACCCTGGGCGGGCTTGACCAAACGTGCCGCGCTCATGGCGAGGTCGACCCGGGCTTCATGCCGCTCGCCGGCGTCGCGGAACACATGGTTCATGTACCAGGCAGCCACTGCGATGGCGTGCGGGTCGTCCGCGTCCTGGGCCGCCGCCATCGCCCGGTCCCCGGTAAGGGTCACCAGTTCCTGCGCGGGTTGGAAGCTCACGTAGAGCTGCGCGAGGTGGTACACCTGCGCCAGGGCGGTGAGGGCCCGGCGCCGCTCATTCCCCTCGACCTGGCGCACGGTGCGTTGGATGTCGGCCAGCAGGTCCGGAATCACTGCGGCCACCCCACTGCGGTGGTTCCGGTTGCCGTGCCACAGCTGCCATCCATGCCGCACCCGGTCGGCCACCTGACGAGAGGTCAGAGGTTCCTTGTCCGAGGAGGTCAGGTGATAGGTGGTCAACGCGGTGCGGATCGCGGGCAGCTTCTCGTGAGCGTCACGTGTGACAGTGGTGGCCGACAACCGTTGTTCTCCAGTGAGGTCCGCGAGATCCTTCACTTGAAGCACCTCCGCGATCCGCAGCAGTAGCGGTAGCCGGGGCACCTGCAGACGGCCGGTTTCAATCGCTTTGACCCATTCGGCCGAGCGGCCGACGAGCCCGCCCAGGACCGCACGGGTCAGGCCTTTCCGTGTGCGGTGGTGCCGTAGGCGTTTTCCGAAATCGGGCACTTCCGTCGGGGTACAATTGTTGGGCATGGCCCCTCCCCTTCCTGATCAGGTCGCACTGTCAGGCTACGGGGCGGGGCCTTTGCCATGAAAGGAATCCACGGAACTCCGCTCCCACCAATGAGGAATCCCGTTCCCAGGAAGATCAGAGTCAGGCGACCTCGGGATGGGCGGCCTCACCTGTGGGTAGCTCTCTCAGAGAGCGCTGCGGTCCAGCGTCAGCTGCCCTGCACGGGATCGTCGAAGCATCCTGAAAGGCATCCGTGAACCCCATTCTCAACCCTGGTGTACTCGGCTTCCGTACCTCCAGCTACAGCGACCGAAGCAACTGTGTCGAGGTCGCTGACCTTCCCCATGGCACTGCCGTTCGTGACACCCAGAACCGCGAGGCCGGACACCTCCTCTTCCCCGGCCAGGAATGGCCAGCCCTCCTCACCGGGGTGCGCGCCGGGAGCTAGGAACACAAAAAGGCCCCGGGAAAACCCAGGGCCTCTTCGGTGGCTACAGCGGTTCAGGAGTCCGGACGCCGCATTCCTGAACCCTGTCGCGATCAGAGGTCGGTGACCTCCGCGTGAGCGGCCTTCCTGACGGCCTCCCGCCCCTGCGCCGGAGTCTCGGCGTTGAGGGCGAGGTTGGCCAGCGCGCGGCACTCCTCCTCGGTGTGCCGCGCCAGCGCGTAGCGCACGGCGGGCAGCGCCGGGGGCGCGGCGGACAGGCTGGTCACGCCCAGCCCCACCAGAACCACCGCGAGCAGCGGGTCGGCGGCGGCCTCGCCACACACCCCCACGGAACGCTCCGCCCTCTTCCCTGCCGCCCCCACCTGGCCGATCAGGCTCAGGAGCGCGGGCTGCCAGGGGTCCAGCAGGTCAGGCAGCGAACCCAGGGTGCGGTCGGCCGCCATCGTGTACTGGGCCAGGTCGTTCGTGCCGATGGACACGAAGTCCACCCGGGACAGCAGCCGGTCCGCCAGAAGAGCCGCGGCGGGCACCTCCACCATCACGCCGACCTCGGTGATCCCCGCTTCACGGGCGAGGTTCGCGAACTCCTCGGTCTCGGCGGGCGTGGACACCATCGGCGCCATCACCCGGACCCGGGTGTGCTCGCAGGCCTTCGTCGCGGCCGCGATGGCCGTGAGCTGGTCGGAGAGCAGGTTCGGGTGCACCCGGGTGGTGCGGAAGCCACGCACGCCCAGCGCCGGGTTGTCCTCCTCGCCGGTGTCGGCGAAGGCCAGCGGCTTGTCCGAGCCAGCGTCCAGGGTCCGCACGGTGACGGTGCGGCCCTCGAAGGCGCGGAACAGCTTGGTGTAGGACTCGGTCTGCTCGGCGACCGTGGGCGGCTCGGCCCTGTCGAGGAACAGGAACTCGGTGCGCAGCAGGCCGATGCCCTCGCTGTCGTGCGCACCGGCCTCGTCCGGGTCGCCCTCGCCCGCGTTGAGCAGCAGCGAAACCGGCACACCGTCGGACGTGCGGCCGGGACCGGAGCTCTGCGCCAGCACGGCCCGACGCCGCTCGGCCCGCAGGCGAACCCGCTCGGCCACCTCGGGGTCCGGGTCCACCTCGACGGTTCCCTTGTCCCCGTCCACGGCGACGAGAGTGCCGTCGGTCAGCTCCTCCGCCCCCGGACAGCCCACCACGGCGGGCAGACCCAGGGAACGGGCGAGGATGACGGTGTGGCTGGTGGGACCACCGAGGCGAGTGACGATGGCCTTCACCTGGCTGGTGTCCAGGCGCACGGTGTCGGCGGGCGCGAGGTCCTCGGCCACCAGCACGTGCGGGTGACCGGGGTCGGGCAGCCCGGGCATGGGCAGCCCGAGCAGGACAGAGACCGCACGGTCCCGGATGTCGGCGAGGTCGGCGGCGCGCTCGGCCAGGTAGCCCCCCGCAGCCAGAAGCAGGTCCTGGTAACGGCCACAGGCGTCCCGCACCGCCCACGCGGCGGCCCGGTTCTCGGTGATGCCCTCCTCGACCTGGCGCCGCAGCTCCGGGTCGCGGGCCATGAGCGCCTGCGCGTTGAGCACGGCGGCGGCCTCACCGTCGAGTCCGGCGGCCCGGCCTTCGAGGTCGGTCGCCACGCTCTCCAGGGCGGCGCGGGCCGACTCCTGCTCGGCCCCGACGTCCGTCACCTCGGGCTCGGTCTCCGGGAGTGAGGGTGGTGCCGCCATCCTGGCCACCGGAGCGACGGCCCCACCCGGACCAGCCGCGATGCCTTCCAGTGCCCGGGTGGGGTTCGTCTGCTCCATGTGTGCTCTCCTGAGGGGGTCTGTTTTCGAGTAGCTACCCGGAAACGGTCTGGTGTGCCGGACCGAACCGGGGAAGGGTCAGCGTCAGGGCTGGATGGTGACCTTGACGGCCGTGCCCGAGGCCACGGTCTCGATCGCCTTGTGGACGTCCGACAGCGGCATCCGCTCGGTGATGAGGTCGGCGACCGGGACGGCACCCGAGGAGATCAGTTCGAGGGCCCGCTTGTTGTGCTCGGGGCTGGAGCCGTTGGCACCGAAGATCGAGATCTCCTTGTAGTGCACGACGTTGGCGTCCAGCTGGATGATGGGCGCGTCCTTGGGCAGGCCGCCGAAGAAGCTGATCCGGCCGCTGCGCGACACCATGCGGAGCGCGTCCTCCTGGGCCTTGCCGGAGGCGGCGGCGGTGATGACCACGTCGGCGCCGCGCTCACCCGTGAGGCGCAGGACCTCGGCGACGGCGTCGGTCTCCTCGCCGCAGATCGAGGCGTCCGGCTCCACGATGGCGGCGGACATGTCCAGGCGGCCGCGGTTGAGGTCCACCAGGTACACCTTGGCCGCGCCCTTGGCCCGGGCCAGCCGCACGTGCAGGCAGCCGATCGGACCGGCGCCCATGACCACGACCGTGTCGCCCTCGCCCACACCGGCGATCTCCTGGCCGTTGAGCACGCAGGCCAGCGGCTCGGCCACGGAGGCCTCGGCGAGGTCGATGTTGTCCGGCACGCGGTTGACGCCGTCCACCGCGAGGACGGCCTCGGGGATGATCATGTACTCGGCGAAACCACCGTCGTAGTGGTAGCCCATGGACTCCTGCTTGGAGCAGACGGTGAAGCGGCCGTCGGAGCACTCCACGCACTTCCCACACGGGATGGCCGCGATGACCTGGACCCGGTCGCCCTCGGCCCAGCCGTCGACGCCCTCGCCGACCTCGACGATCCGGCCCGCGATCTCGTGGCCGATGACCCGGGGCGGGCGGATGTGGTGGTGGCCGTGCTTGGAGATCTTCACGTCGGTGCCGCAGGTGGAGCAGTTGGCGACGGCGATCTTGAGCTGCCCCGGTCCGGGGGTGGGCTCGGGTGCCTGCTCCAGACGGATGTCACCTGGGGCGTAGAAGCGGGCGACGAGCATGTTCGGGCCTTTCTGGTGGGGCTTGGTCGGGGCGGGTTCTCCGCCCCGACCGGTGGAGCGTCTGTTCGGTGGTGGGGGATCAGCCCGCGGCGGGCGCGAGGAGCTCGAGGACGTCCTCGACGCTGGTCGCTCCGCGCAGGCTGGCAGCGCGCTCGGGGTCGGTGAGGACCCCGGCCAGCGAGGACAGCACCTTGAGGTGCTCGTCGCCGGAGGCCGCGATGCCGATGGCGACGTGCACGGTGGGCCCGCCCCAGTCGATCCCCTCCGGGAACTGGATCACGGCCAGGGCCGTCTTCTTGACCATCGTCCGCGAGGCGTCGGTGCCGTGCGGGATGGCCACCCCCTCCCCCACGAAGGTGGGGATGGAGGCCTCGCGCTCGTGCATGGCGGGCACGTAGCCGGGTTCGACGGCGCCGAGCTCCACGAGGAGGGCCCCGCACTGGTCGATGGCGTCGGCGCGGTCCTTGGCGGTCCCGCCGAGCCGCACCGACTCGGCGGTGAGGGTGAGGTCAGTCGCCAAGGGTGCCACCGTCCCGGATGGCCGCCTCCACGCGGGCGAACGCCGGGTCGCCGAGGAACATCTGGAAGGGCACGACCACGGTGTCGCCCGCCCGGTGGCGGGCGCGGTCGACGAGACCGGCGTGACAGAGGACGAGGTCGGCGTCCTCGGGGATGCGGTCGACCGGCGAGTGCTCGACGGTGACGCCGTGGGGCGACAGGCTCTTCTTGAGCTGCGAGGTGAGCAGGACGCTGCTGCCCATCCCGGCGTCGCAGGCGACGACGACCTTCTTGATGTCGGAGCCTTCGATGGTGGCCATGAACGGTTCTCCCAGTTCTGTGGTGGTTGGGGTTTCGGTGGGCTACTCGCCCTTGTCTGCCTTGGCCTTCTCCGCCTCGGCGGCCTCCCGCTCAGCCTTGCGCTCGGCCCGGCCGAAGCCGAGGAGCAGCGAGGCGACGGCGAACGACGCGAGCGTTCCGACCAGGACTCCGGCCAGGACCCCGATGTGGTCACCGCGCGGGGTGACCGCCATGAGGGCGAAGATACTGCCGGGCGCCGGGGTGGCGAGCAGGCCGACGTCGAAGAGGAGGAACGTGGTGATGCCGGACATGCCGCCGGCGATCGCCGCGAGGATGAGCTTGGGCTGGGCGAGGATGTACGGGAAGTAGATCTCGTGGATGCCACCGAAGAAGTGGATGATGATCGCACCGGGGGCGGTCGCCCTGCTCAGCTTCGGGCCGAAGAGCATGCAGGCCACAAGGATGCCCAGGCCCGGGCCGGGGCTGGTCTCGATGAGGAACTCGATGGCCTTGCCCTGGTCGGCGACCCGCACCACGCCCAGGGGTCCGAGGACACCGTGGTTGATGGCGTTGTTGAGGAACAGGACCTTGGCGGGCTCGATGAGGATCGAGACCAGCGGCAGCAGCGACAGGTCGATGAGGAACTGCACGCCCCGGCCGAGCCAGGAGGCGATGGTCGTGACCACCGGGCCGATGGCGTAGAGCCCCGTGATGGCCATGAGGCCACCGAGGATGCCGGCGCTGAAGTTGTTGACCAGCATCTCGAAGCCGCTGGGGGTCCTGGGCTGGAGGACCTTGTCGATCTGCTTGATCAGGTACGCGGCGAGCGGACCGGCCAGCATCGCGCCGAGGAACATCGGGATGTCGGCGGAGACGATCACACCGATGGTGGCGATGGCGCCGACCACGCCGCCGCGCTTGTCGTAGATGAGGTGACCGCCGGTGTACCCGATCAGCAGCGGCAGCAGGAAGCCGATCATCGGGTCGACGAGCTGGGCCATGTGCTCGTTGGGCCACCAGCCGTCAGGGATGAACAGCGCTGTGATGAGGCCCCAGGCGATGAACGCGCCGATGTTGGGCATCACCATGCTCGCCAGGAAGCCGCCGAAGCGCTGGACTCCCGAGCGCACGTTGACGAGTCTGCTCTGCTGGGTTGACATGGGGGAACCTCCTGGGAGGTCCGGCGGGCGGTCTGCCTCGGCCGGGGAGAGAGTGATGGTGGGGTGGTCAGACGGCGCGGACGTTGGGACCGGCCGTCTCCAGTTCGTCCGCGAGTCCGTCGGCGAGTCCGTTGTCGGTGATGACGAGGTCGAGGTCCTCGACAGCGGCGAAACGGGCGAAGTGGTCGTTGCCGACCTTGGTGTGGTCGGCGAGGAGCACGGAGCGCCGAGAGGAGGCGATCATGGCCCTCTTGACTTCGGCCTCGGCCGGGTCGGGGGTGGTCAGGCCTCGTTCGACGGACACTCCGTTGGAGGCCATGAAGGCCACGTCGACGTAGCACTCGGCGAGGGCGCGCAGGGCCCAGGACTCGACGCTGGCCTGGGTCCGGGTACGGATGCGGCCGCCGAGAAGCATGAGGTTGATGTTGGTTCGTGGGGTGAGGGTGAGAGCTATTGAGAGGGAGTTGGTGACGACGGTGAGCTCGCGGTCCGTGGGCAGCTGTTCAGCCAGACGCCCCGTGGTGGATCCCGCGTCCAGGAGGATGGCGCCCTCGTCCGGAAGTTCGGCGAGCGCGGCCTTGGCGATCCGCTCCTTCTCCTGGGTCATGACGGAGTCGCGCACAGTGAGAGCGGGCTCGAAACCCAGTCTCTCAACGGGGATCGCGCCACCGTGGACCCTGCGCAGGACCCCGTGCCGCTCAAGGGCGGTGAGGTCACGGCGGACGGTCTCGTAGGTCACGTCGAACTCCGAGGCGAGCCCCGTCACGTCGACCCGGCCGTCGTGCCGGGCGCGTTCGAGGATCACCTTCTGGCGTTCTTCCGCGTACATGTTGGATCACCTGTGTTTCGGTGTGGTTTTCGGTGAGTTTAATGGTGTTGCATGGGACACACAAGGGGTATCTCCCCCCAATATCCCAGCAACCCCACCAGGTTGTCAGGAGAAGGATCATCCGACCCTCGGGCGTTGTGACCAGGAGACAGCACGGGTCACCCGACCCTCGGTCCACCGAGGAGCATCCATCCGATCCGCGTCACACCATTGACACACACAGACAAACACACATAATCAAAGACAGAACCACATCCCCCATGGAGCCACCCACCAGCCAGCGGAACCCCACCTCCTCGGGCGCACCCTTCCACTGCGGAGGCACCCGGACCGGGCGCGTCACACCCCTCGAAGAGAGCACCCATGATCCTGACCCTCACCCCGAACCCGAGCGTCGACCACACCCTTGAGGTCGACCGCCTCGTCCGAGGCGAGGTGCTCCGCGTGCGCGACACCCGCTCTCAGGCGGGCGGCAAGGGAGTGAACGTCTCCCGAGCCCTGTTCGGCAACGGGGTCACCACCCGCGCGCTCCTCCCTATCGGCGGCGGCGGTGGGGCCGAACTCGTCACCCTCCTCGGCGACCTGCCCCGCGTCACCGTGCCCATCGCCGGAGAAACCCGCGGGAACGTCACCGTCACCGAGTCCGACGGCACCACCACCAAGCTCAACGCGGCCGGCCCCGTGATGTCCCCCGAGGAGGTCGAGGCCCTGCTCGGCGCCCTGGAGGACGAGCTGACCCGCTCCCCCGCCTGGGTGGTGGCGAGTGGCAGCCTCCCCGCCGGGGTCCCCGAGGACCTCTACGTGCGGGTCGCGAGCCTGGCCTCCGCCCACGGCGTGCCCCTGGCCCTGGACACCTCCGGTGCGCCGCTGACCGCCGCCGCCAAGGCCGGATCCATCACCCTGCTCAAGCCCAACCAGGAGGAGCTCGCGGCGCTGGTCGGCCGCGAGCTGACCACCCTCGGCGACGTCACCGAGGCGGCCCGCGAGGTCCTCGCCTGGGGAAACGAGTCCGCCCTGGTCACCCTGGGCGGCCACGGAGCGCTCCTCGTCACGGAGCGGGACGTACGTTGGGCACGCGGTCCCCGGGTACGCACCCGGAGTACCGTGGGCGCGGGCGACAGCGCGCTCGCGGGATTCCTCGCCGGAGACGGCTCCCCTGAGGAGCGCCTCCGTCAGGCCGTGGCCTGGGGGACCGCGGCCGTCGCGCTTCCGGGAACGACCGTCCCCCACCCCGACGACGTCGCCACCGACGGCGTCAGCGCGGCGACCGAGCCCGACCCGGACTGGCGCATCGAACCGTCGTCGTGACCACCCGTTCCACAGCCACAGCCACAGCCACCGACCACCGTGACCGGGGCCGGACCTCCCGGCCCCGCCCGACACCCCCAAGGACTGACATGCCCGAGCGCACCGTTGTCATCGGATCCCTCCTCGGCCTGCACGCCCGGCCCGCGACACTCTTCGTCCAGGCGGTCAACGAGACCGGTCTGCCCGTGACCGTCTCCCGCGCGGACCACAAGCCGGTGGACGCCCGCAGTGTGCTGGCGGTCATGGCGATGGGGGCCTCGCACGGCGAGACCGTCACGCTGACCTGCGAGGAAGAGAGCTCGGACGCGGCCCTGGACGGGCTGGTGGAGATGCTCGGCAAGGAACTGGACCCGAAGTAGCCGGGACCGGGGCGGGCGGCCGTCCCCGCCCGCCCCTCCAGGCCGACCCTCCGCCGGGCAGGGCGGACCCGCCCCAAGCCAACTGGCCGCTCCAGGCCGACCCGTCCCCTCAGATCAGCCCGCCGTCGAGTAGACGGACGGCCTCCTCGCGCATCTGGACCTTGCGGACCTTGCCGGTGACCGTCATGGGGAACTCATCCACCACGTGGACGTAGCGCGGGATCTTGTAGTGTGCGATCCGGTCCTCGCAGAAGACGCGCAGGGCCTCGGCGGTGAGGGGTTCGGCGCCGTCGCGCATGCGCACCCATACCATGAGCTCCTCGCCGTACCTCTGATCCGGGACCCCGATGACCTGGGCGTCCAGCAGGTCGGGGTGGGTGTACAGCAGCTCCTCCACCTCCCGCGGGTAGATGTTCTCGCCGCCCCGGATCACCATGTCCTTGATCCGCCCGGTGATGCTCACGTAGCCGTCGTCGTCCATGACGGCGAGGTCGCCGGTGTGCATCCAGCGGCCCGCGTCGACCGCCTCGGCCGTCTTGTCCGGCTGGTTCCAGTAGCCGAGCATCACCGAGTAGCCCCGGGTGCACAGTTCGCCGGGGACACCGCGAGGGACCGTGACCCCGGAGGCCGGGTCGATGACCTTCACCTCCAGATGCGGCCCGACCCTGCCCACGGTGGACACCCGGCGTTCCAACGAGTCGTCGGTCCGCGTCTGGGTGCTCACCGGGGAGGTCTCCGTCATCCCGTAACAGATCGACACCCCGGCCATCCCCATCCGGTCGATGACCTGGCGCATGACCTCGACCGGGCAGGGTGACCCAGCCATGATGCCGGTGCGCAGCGTGGAGAGGTCGTAGGAGTCGAAGTCGGGCAGGGCCAGCTCGGCGATGAACATGGCGGGCACGCCGTAGAGCGAGGTACAGCGCTCCGCCTGGACGGCGTCGAGCGCGGCTGCGGAGTCGAACCCGGGGCCCGGGATGACCATGCACGCGCCGTGGCTGGTGGCGGCCAGGTTTCCCATCACCATGCCGAAGCAGTGATAGAAGGGCACGGGGATGCAGATCCGGTCGGCCTCGGTATATCCCAGCAGCTCACCGACGGAGTAGCCGTTGTTGAGGATGTTGTGGTGGGAGAGGGTCGCGCCCTTGGGGAACCCGGTCGTGCCGGAGGTGTACTGGATGTTGACCGGATCGTCCGGGGAGAGCGTGGCCTCGACCGCGGCGAGTCCGTCCGGATCGCCCCCGTCACCGGCGGCGAGCAGCGCCGCCCAGGCCGGGCCGTCGAAGAGCACCACCTCGCGCAGCTCGGGGCACTCGCCGCGCACCTGCTCGATCATCGCGGCGTAGTCAGAGGACTTGAACGAGGGCGCGGCGACCAGCACCGAGATCCCCGCCTGGTTGAGCACGTACTCCAACTCGTGGGTGCGGTAGGCGGGGTTGATGTTCACCATGACGGCGCCCACGCGGGCGGTCGCGTACTGCACGAGGACCCACTCGGACCGGTTGGGCGCCCAGACGCCGACCCGGTCCCCCTTCACCACGCCGAGGTCGAGCAGTCCCAGCGCCACCCGCTCGACCTCCGCGCCGAACTCCCGGTAGGTGAGCCGGAGCCCGGAGGCCCGGTCCACCAGGGCGTCCCGGTCGGGGTGCGCGGCCACGGTCCGGGCCAGGTCGCCGCCGATGGTGTCGCCGAGCAGAGGGGTGGTGGAGGTGCCGGAGGCGTAGCTGGGAAGGGCGGCGTTCACACTCAAGTCCAGGCTCCTAGCCGTGCGGGACAGTGGATCCCACGCCCGGAGGAGTGCTGCCGCACCCCTCCGGGCGTGTAAGCCAGATCACACCTATCACGCGCCCAGGCCCGGGGGAAGGCCTTCCCCTCCACCCCGGGACGACGCCTACTCCTTGACTCGGTGCACCTTGTGCGCGGCCGCCTGGGCGCGCGGACGGACCACGAGCAAGTCGACGTTGACGTGCGGCGGCCGGGTGATCGCCCACACGATGGTGTCGGCCACGTCCTCGGCGCTCAGCGGGTCCGGAACCCCTGCGTACACGGCCTCGGCTCCCTCGGCGTCCCCACGCAGGCGGTTGAGGGAGAACTCCTCGGTCTTGACCATGCCGGGGGCCACCTCCAGGACACGGACCGGTTCCCCGCACAGTTCCAGGCGCAGGGTGGCGGCCAAGGTGTGGGCTCCGTGCTTGGCGGCCACGTAACCGCCGCCGCCCTCGTAGACGCCGTGTCCGGCCACGGAGGAGACGACCAGGACGGTGCCGTCCCCGCTGGCGATGAGCTTGGGCAGCAGGGCCTGGGTCATGTTGAGCACGCCCAGGACGTTGACCTCGTACATGCGCCGCCAGTCGGCGGGGTCGCCGTTGGCGACGGTCTCGGTGCCGATCGCGCCGCCCGCGTTGTTGACCAGGACGTCGCAGGAGCCCAGTTCCTCGGCGAAGGCGTCGACGGCCGCGCGGTCGGTGACGTCGAGGACCCGGGCGCGGGCCGAGTGACCGTTCCCGGTGATCTCCTCGGCGAGCGCCTCGATCCGGTCGGCGCGGCGGGCCACCAGGACCACCTCGTAGCCCTCGGCGGCGAGCCCGCGAGCGGTGGCGGCACCGATCCCGCTGCTGGCTCCGGTGACGACCGCGGTCGCTGTCATGTGGTTCCTCCCAAGGTCAGGTGTCGCGCCGAGCGTATCCGGGGACGGGGTCCCCACCACGTGGCGGGGCCGCAGAGGTGGACCCTAAAGCTGAAGCCCCCTGCAGGCGCTGAACGTGTTCGAGCTTGGATCGAGCATGAGTGTCACCGCTGCCCCTCTGTTGCGGGGGTGGTTGACGGAGGCTAGCAACCAGATTTCTCACGCCTCTGAACTGCACAAATGCACGCTCCTCACACAAGACCATTCATGCAGTTCACTCACGAACCCGACAGAGGGGATGACTAATTCTTCGTGAAGTTGTACATTGGGCATATGATCGACAGAAACATCAGGCCCGGCGAGTTCACCACACGCCTGGAAATGAAATCCGTTTTTGGCGGCGGCCAGGGAATGGGAATTCATCCATCTTCGACCACGCCAAATGTTTTGCTCTACACAGATCCTTCCTCTGGCGAGCAATGGGGATACTACGACGGCTGGGCCCCGACCGACGACGGGACCGGCCCAATCTTCGAGTACACCGGCGACGGGGACGGAGATCAGGTATTTAAAGGTCGCCACGGGCAGAGGAACCGTGCCATTCTCATGCATGTCGACGATGGTCGTGGACTGCGACTATTCAAGGCCGACGGGAAGGTTCCTGGCAGTGGAGCAAAACGGCAAAGGTATATTGGACTGTTCGAGCTCGACACAGAACTTCCCTATGTTGTGCGCCAGGCGCCAAACACGAAAGGGCAGCTTCGAAGGGTCATTGTCTTTCGACTTCGCCCCATCGATACTCTGGAAGTGGCCGATCGGGATTCCATCACTCCTCTTCCAAAAACAGAATCGGTGCCAGTGCCGGCCGAGCTCACAACCAGCGCGATGGTAGAACCCGAAGCCAACCACGGGGGGCCGATCTCCAGGTCAGCACTTCCTCGCACCGACGTGAGCAGGCGCGAAGCTTCACTTTGTGATGAATTCCGAATTCTACTCGAAGAACACGAGCGCGAGGTGAAAAGATTTCAGATCAGGGTCGCGGGACTCTCCTCAAGCCTTCTAACAGACCTGTACGACGCAGACTCTCACATTTTGTACGAAGCAAAGGGCGCAAGTTCTCGTGAATCAGTACGCATGGCTATTGGCCAACTCATGGACTATCGCAGACACGTGACCCCCAGCGACCCCAACCTTGCTGTCCTCCTCCCCCAGGAGCCGCATCCCGATCTGCGTGACCTTCTAGATTCAGTCAACATCGGGTTGGTGTACCGACACGAGGACTCCTTTACTGGGTGGACGTAGACACACCGGCGACACCGCACCGACTCCCTCAGCACATACTCAGTCGGAGGACCCCCGGAACTCCCATACACGTCGAGCTTTGGGGTTGGGGCGAGACCAGAGTGGCAGGGGAAAGAGCCAAAAGATCCGAGAAGCGGGCCAGATGGTGAGCACCGTAGAAGGGCCGGAGAAGGAAAAAACGTGGAGTGACGGGACCGGGCGCTGTTAGCGTCGGCGAAACCTCACCGGCCCGGTGCACGGGTCCTGACGGAAGCGGACCGCCATGTCCCACAGCACTTCCGACCAAGCCCCCACGGACGAACCCACGCCTTCCGGTCCGCAGCCCCCTCCCCCGGAGGGGAGGCGGTTCCCTCTCCTGGCCCGGCTCAGCGTCTTCACGCTGGTCAGCACCACGGCCGACTTCGCCTTCGGCGCGGTCTTCGTCACCGTGATCCTTGCGCGAGGGGCCGATCCCTGGGCCGTGGGCCTGATCCTGGCCGGGGGCCACCTCATCGGACTGGTCATGGAGGCGCCCAGCGGCGCCCTCGGTGACCGGTACGGGCACCGCCGCCTGCTGACGCTCGGCCTCCTGGTGTGGGGTTCGGGATTCGTCGCCCTCGGCCTGGCGGACGGACTCGTGTTCACCGTGGTGGGCGTGTGTCTGGGCAACATCGGCATGTCCCTGAAGTCCGGCACCCTCAACGCGATCCTCATCAACCGGATCGGCCCCCACGACAGGAACGCGCGCATCACGCGGATCGTGCGGGTGGGAGCGGTGTCCACCCGGCTGGGTTCCGTGCTGGGAGCCGCCTCCGTGATGGTGGCGGGCACGTGGCTGTCGGCGGGCACGATGATCGCGGTGGGAGGCGTCCTCGTCCTCCTGCTGGGCGTGCTGGCCCCCGTGTGCTTCCCCGCGACCCCGGGTCAGCCGGACCGGCGGATCGGCACCATCGTCCTGGAGTCGGTGGTACTGGTGGCCTCCCGCCGCTTCCTTCCACCCGTGGTGCTAGCGCTGTCCCTGATGGTCGCCACCATGTTGCTCGTGGTGTCCTGGCAGCCCATGCTCCTGGCCGAGTACGGTGACGACGACGTGCGCCTCAACGGTCTGGTGCTCCTGCTCATGAGCCTCTCGCTGGCCGCCGGTGCGGCCTGCGCCCGCTGGGTGCACCAGGACCGGCCGCACGTGTGGGGCGCGCTCCTGTCGATGGGCATCGGGCTTCCACTGGTCCTGGCCGCCCACGGCGTGGTTCCGCTGGTGACGGGGTTGGTGGCGGCGGAGTTCCTGATCGGGTTGGGCGGTGTGCTGTCCGGGGCGTGGTGCCAGCTGATGTTCACCGACGCCAACCGGAACTCGATGTTCTCGGCGGTGACGGTGGTGACCCTGCTCGGCAGCGCGCTCACGACCAGCTCGTTCGGTTGGTTGTGGGACCTGTGGGGCATACCCGCGGCCGTGTCCGTCCTCGCGGTGTTCGCCTTGGTGCTGGCGGCGGCCGCGCTGGTGCTCACCAGACTCCTACCGGAGTCAGCGGACTTCACCTGGGCCGTGCGGCAGAACGAGGACGCGGCCCGGGGCCGATCCGAACCCTCCTGTTAACCTGCGCGCAGGTCACGCGGTCCCGCACCGGACCCCCGTGGGAAGGCGAAGAGCATGAACCTGCCCGAACTCCTCGGTACGCGGAGGATCCTCCAGGCCCCCATGGCCGGAGGCACCTCCACCCCCGCCTTGGCCCACGCGGTGGACGGCGCGGGCGGTCTGGGGTCGCTGGCCGCCGGGTACCTGTCCGCGGAGGCGCTGGCCGATCGGATCGCCGAGGTGCGCGCGTTGGGGACCGAGGTGTTCGGCGTGAACGTGTTCGTCCCCTCCGGCTCACCGGCGCCCGCGTCCGTGCTCGACGACTACCGAAGTGACCTCGCCGAGGAGGCCCAGCGGCTCGGGGCCGAGGTCGGCCCGGCCGGGCATGACGACGACGCCTGGGACGCCAAGATCGACCTGCTGGTGAACACTCCCGTCTCCTTGGTGAGCTTCACCTTCGGCTGCCCCTCGGCGACGGTGCTGGAGCGGCTGCGCGAGGCGGGTTCGGCAACGGTCGTCACCGCCACCACCGTCGAGGAGGCCCGGACCGCCGTGGCCCGCGGCGCCGACTGCGTGTGTGTGCAGGGACTGGAAGCGGGCGGGCACCGTGCCACCTTCAACCCCGCTCAGGGCGACGACAGGCCCCTGCTCACGCTGCTGCCCGAGGTGGTGGGCGCCGTCGACGTGCCGGTGGTCGCGGCCGGAGGCATCATGACCGGTGAGGACGTCGTCGCCGCCCTCACTGCCGGGGCCACCGCTGTCCAGCTGGGCACGGCCTTCCTCCGGTGCCCGGAGAGCGGCGCGCAGCCCGCGCACAAGGCCGCGCTGGCTGATCCGGCCTTCGGTGAGACCTCTCTGACCCGGGCGTTCACCGGACGTCCGGCGAGAGGGCTCACCAACCGGTTCATGGTCGAGCATCCGGACGCGCCCGCCGCCTACCCCGAGGTGCACCACATGACCAGGCCGCTGCGCGCCGCCGCGGCCCGGGCCGGTGACACCGGGGGCATGGCCCTGTGGGCGGGGACCGGGTTCCGTCAGGCCCGGGAACTGCCCGCGGCGGAGCTGGTCGCCGAGCTGCGCGACGCCGCCGGGCGCCCCTGAGGCGCGGGACTCAGCGGGGCCAGTCGTCGGTGAGATCCTGGGCTGAGCCCCGGACTCCACGGGCGAGAGCGGCTCGACTGTCGGTGTCGGCCCCTAAAGTGGCCGCTCCCCCAGCGTCCACCCCCCGGGAGTCCCGTGACCCAGACCAGTCAGCGCCGTTCCCTGTGGCGGTTCAGCCGCGACGAACGCACACTCGTGCTGGGTTCGCTGCTCAACTCCATGGCGTTCTTCGCCGCCCTGCCGTTCGCCGCGCTCTACCTCGCGGACCGGACGGAACTGTCCGCCGCGGGGATCGGCGCGGTGGTCGGTGGTATTGCGCTGATCGCCGCGTTCGGCGGCCTCCTGAGCGGCATGGTCGCCGACCGGTTCGGCGCCGTCCGGCTCATGCGGTGGGGACTCCTGCTGAACGTGGTGGTCTATTCGGCGCTGGCCCTGGCCTCCGCTCCCGCCGCCATCGTGTCGCTCTTCCTCAGCCTGGGCGTGGCGCGCACGATGGTCGAACCGAGCATGAAGAAGCTGCTCTCCCTGTCCGACACCGGCGACGGCCGGATCTTCCGCGTCCGTTACATCACCCTGTGCATGGGGGCGATCGTCGGACCGGCCGTGGGCGGCGTCCTGTTCCACGCGGGTCCGGCGGCGTTCTTCCTGGCCCCGGCGGCCTTCTTCGCGCTCTACCTGTCAGTGGTGGCGGTGCGCGGCGCGGAGTTGACGCGCTTGGAGACCTCCTCCAGGAGCACCTCACCGGTTCCGTGGACCGACGCCCTGCGTGACCGCCACCTCATCGCCGCCATCGGCGCGGGGGCGGTGGTCTTCCTGATCATGGCCCAGATGGACACGTCCATCCCGCTGTACATGAAGGGCGCCTACGGCGAACGGACGGAGTACCTGTTCGCCTCGTTGCTGGTGCTGAACGCCGCCCTGGCCCTGGCGGTGCAGCCCCCTGTGATCTGGCTGTCCGAGCGCCTCCCCCGGGGCCCGTTGGTGACCCTGGGGTGCGTGTTCTTCGCGGTCGCCTTCGTCTGCGTGTGGCTGGGCACGACCAACGTGGTCCTTCTGTACGTGGCCATCGTGTTCTGGACCCTGGGCGAGGCGATCCTGCTGCCCCTGCCGGACGTGGCGGTGCACTCCCTGGCCGCGGACGACCGCAAGGGCGCCTACTTCGGCCTGTCCGAACTGCGCTACCTCGGTTCTTCGTCGGTCCCGTCCTGGGCGGAGCCCTCCTGGACCTGTCCGCTCCCGCCTACTTCGCCGTCATGGGGGCCGCCGTCTTCCTGTGCGTCCCCCTGCTCCTGCACTCCTTCAAGGAGGAGCCTCGGCCCCAGGCCTGAGTACGGGGAGGCACCCCGTAGTCCGTCGGCCCCGGGGCGCGAAGGCGGCGGTCCACTCATGGGTCGTCCCGCTCCGCCCCCGCGCCCCCTGAGGCCCCGTGGATCAGCGGGCGCTGATGAGGACGTAGCGGCGCAGGGCCAGCGGGGCGAAGACGGCGATGATCACGGCCGAGGACAGCGCCGCGTACAGCACGGCGTTCTCCGCAGGCCAGCCGGTCGGCTGCGCCAGGCCCGGCGGCGGGGCGTTGCCGAACAGCTCCCTGGCGGCCGAGGCGACGGCCGTGACCGGGTTCCACTCCGCGACGATCCGCAGCGGCGCGGGCATGCCCTCGATGGAGACGAAGGCACCCGACACGAAGGCGACCGGGAACAGCCAGACCAGGCCCAGGCTCTGGGCCACCTCGACGCTGCGGGCGGTCAGCGCGATGAAGACCCCGATCCAGGAGGTCGCGAAGGCGAAGAAGAGCAGGAGGGCCACGCCCAGGACCACCTCGCTCGCCCCCGTGGTGACCCGCCATCCGATCAGGAGCCCGCACACGGCCGTGACCAACAGCGACAGGGAACTCGTCGCCAGGTCCGAGAGGGTCCGGCCCAGGATGACGGCGATCCGGGACATCGGCAGCGACCGGTAGCGGTCGACGATGCCCTTCTGGAGGTCGTTGGCCAGCCCGACCGCCGTGAAGGAGGAGTTGAACAGCAGGGTCTGCGCGAAGATACCGCCGATCAGGAACTCCCGGTACTGCGCGCCGCCCAGGCTGCCCCCGAAGACGAAGGCGAGCAGCAGGACGAACATCACCGGCTGGATGACCCCCGCGACCATGGATCCCGGGGTCCGCACGACGTGGAGCAGGTTCCGGTGGGCGACGACCCCGCTGTCGCTCACCGATCTCATCAGTACGTTCACCGGTGCCCTCCCGCCACGGGAGCGGGCTCGGCGGCCTCGCCCTCCTCACGTCCGGTCAGTTCGAGGAACACCTCGTCCAGGGTGGGGCGGCGCAGCGCCACCTCGACCACCGGGACACCGCCCCGTTGCAGCGCCGACAGAGCCCCGGTCAGCGCCGACTGCCCCTCCGAGGTGCCCACCGAGAGCCGTCTGGCGCCCGGATCGGTCTCGGGTCGGCCGTTGCCGTGGTCCGCGACGATCCCCGCGGCCGAATCCAGGTCGGCGGCGTCGGCGAGGACGAAGTCCATCCGTGCCCCGCCCATGTGCTCCTTGAGGGCGTCGGCGCTGCCCCGGGCGATCACCGTTCCCTTGTCGATGACCACGATCGTGTCCGAGAGCTGGTCGGCCTCCTCCAGGTACTGCGTGGTCAGCAGGACCGTGGTCCCGTCCTCCACGAGGGTGGAGACGATCTCCCAGGTGTCCATGCGCCCGCGCGGGTCCAGGCCGGTCGTGGGTTCGTCGAGCACGACCACCTCGGGCCGGGCCACCAGGGCCCCGGCCAGGTCCAGGCGGCGGCGCATACCGCCCGAGTAGGCGCCCGAACTCTGGTTCGCGACGTCGGAGAGCCGGAAGCGCCGCAGCAGTTCCCTGGCGCGCTCGGCCGCCTGCGCGCGGTTCATCCCGTACAGGCGGCCCACCATGCGCAGGTTCTCGAAGCCGGTGAGCTTCTCGTCCACGGCCGCGTACTGGCCGGAGAGCCCGATGCTGCGGCGGACCGCACCCGGGTCGGCCACCACGTCGTGACCGGCGACCCGGACCCGCCCGCCGTCCGGCCGCAGCAGGGTGGTCAGCACGCGGACGGTGGTGGTCTTGCCCGCCCCGTTGGGGCCGAGCAGCCCCAGGACGTGCCCGCGCGGCACGGCCAGGTCGATGCCCCGAAGCGCGCGGTGTCGCCCGAAGGACTTGGTCAGTCCCTCGACCTCGATGACATGGTCGTCCCCGTCCACGTCACTCCCTTCGTGGTTGGGGGCCCGGCCGCGCGGCCGGGCCCTGGGTTCTCAGGCCGCGTCGAGCTGGCGCACCCGGTGGGGCCGCATGTCGGTCCAGTTGGTGTCGATGTAGGAGAGGCACTCCTGGCGCTCGGCGGGGCCGTGGCGCACGACCCAGCCGGCCGGGACCGGGACGAAGGCGGGCCACAGGGAGTGCTGGTCCTCGGCGTTGACCAGGACCAGGAAGGAGGCGTCGGTGTCGTCGAACGGGTTCTGCATGGCTGTGTGCCCTTCTGTGTTCGTGCGGCTCGCGATCACGGCCGCGGATTGTCGGTGGTTCGTGGGGGTCAGCGGCGGTGCGCCAGTGAGCGGGCCAGACGGTCGGCGACGACCGGTCCGATCACGGAGAGCGCCTCCGGTGTGGCCATGAGCGCGTGCGTGCACGTGACGTCCTGGTTGTCGATCCGGCCTTCGACGTAGGGCCGCCAGGTCCGGGCGAGGTCGACTCCGGGAACGCTGTCCAGCGTCGCGGTGAAGAAGAGGAGGTCTCCGTCGAAGACGGGCGGCCGTCCGTGGCGCAGCAGGGACACCTGCCGGTCGAAGCCGAGGAGCATGGCCTCGACCGCCTCCTTGGAGAGTTCACCGAGGGGGTCGCCGTGGCGCCGGAACACCTCGATGGCGTCCTCGGTCCGCGGTGACTCGCCGAGGCCTTCGGCGTCCTCTGCGTAGCCGACGGCCCGGAGCAGGGCGACGAGGACCTCGGTGTCGTCGGCGAAGCCCTCCTCCGCGGACTGGCCGAACGGGTGCGAGTCCAGCAGGGCCAGGGTGGCCACCTCGTCGCCGGTCTCCTGGAGGTGTCCGGCGAGCGCGTGCGCGATGTTGCCGCCGAAGGACCAGCCCAGCAGGTGGTAGGGCCCCTCGGGCTGGATCTCGCGGATGCGCGCGGCGTAGTCCTCGGTGAGGGATCGCAGGTCGGTGGCGTGCTCGGTCCGGTCGCCGGGGCTGAGCCCCGGGGCCTGGAGCCCGTACACGGGGTGGTCGGCGCCGATGTGTCGCGCCAGCCCCGCGTAGGGCCACGCGAGTCCTCCGGCGGGGTGCACGCAGAACAGCGGGGCGCCCTCGCCGGTGGGCCGGATCGGCAGGATCCGGCCGAGCCCGGTCTCGGTGGTCTCCCCGTCCGCCGCCTGGATGAGCCCGGCGACCGTGGGGTTCTGGAAGAGCATCGGCACCGTGACCTCCTGGCCCAGGGCGGCGCTGATGCGCCGCACGAGGCGCGCCGCGAGCAGGGAGTGCCCGCCCAGCTCGAAGAACCCGTCGTGCACCCCGACCCTCGGCAGGTCCAGGATCTCCGCGAACAGCGCGCACATGCGGATCTCGCGTCGTGTCTCGGGAACACCGGTCACCTGCGGTGCGTGCTCGGCGGGGTCCGGCAGGGCCGCGTTGTCGACCTTGCCGTTCACGGTCAGTGGCAGGGACTCCAGGCGGAGGAACACCGCCGGGACCATGTATTCGGGAAGCCTGGCGGCCAGGTGTCGGCGCAGCTCGGCGTCGGTGGGACCGGGGCGCACGAGCGGCACCGGGTAGGCCACGAGCCTGGCGTCCCCCGCCGCCGTGCGGCGCACCAGGACGGCGGCCTCGGCGACTCCGGGATGGTCCACGAGCGTCGCCCTGATCTCCCCGGGTTCGATCCGAAAGCCCCGGAGCTTGACCTGGTCGTCGGCGCGGCCGACGAACTCCAGCGTGCCGTCTGCGCGCCACCGGACGAGGTCTCCGGTCCGGTACATGCGTCCGCCCGCGGCGGCGAAGGGGTCGGCGACGAACCGCTCCCCCGTCATGCCGGGGCGGCTGCGGTATCCGCGGGCCAGCCCGGCTCCGGCGATGTAGAGCTCACCGAGAGCGCCCACGGGTGCGGGCTGGAGCCCGCTGTCGAGCACGTACACCCGGATGTTGCCCACCGGTCGGCCGATGGTCGGGCCGGCCTCGCCGCCGATGCCCGCGATGACGGCGTCCACCGTGGTCTCGGTGGGGCCGTAGAAGTTGTAGGCGCGCACGTCCGGGCGGCGGGTCAGGTCGTCCCAGAGGTCGGCGTCGACCGCCTCTCCGCCCAGGGCCACCACCGAGAGCGCGTCCGAGTGGTCGAGCACGCCCTCGGCGATCAGCCTGCGGGCGTAGCTGGGAGTGGTCTCGACGGAGTCCACGCGGTTGCGGGTCAGGTAGTCGGCGAGGCCGGAGGGGTCGCGGCGCACCGAGTCCTCCACGACGTGCAGCTCGTGCCCGTCGACCAGCCAGAGGATCGGGTCCCAGGAGGCGTCGAAGGCCACACCGGCGGTGTGCGCGACCCGGAGCTTGCGGCCCAGCTCCTGGCTGACCGGGGTGAACAGCTCCTCCTGGTGGCTCAGGAACAGGTTGACCAACGACCCGTGCTCGACCTCGACCCCCTTCGGCCTGCCGGTGGAGCCCGAGGTGTAGATGACGTACACGATGTCCGAGGCGGTGAGCGGACGGACCCGTTCGCGGTCGGTGAGCGCGCCCGCGGTGGCGCAGTGGCAGTCGCCGTGCTTGTCGGTGATGGCGTCCACGTCGCGCACCAGCGGGGCGTCGGGGACCCGGTGGGCGAGCGAGGAGTCGGTGAGCACCAGCCCGGGCACGGCGTCGCCGATCATGGTGGCCAGCCGCTCGTCGGGGTGGTCGGGGTCGAGGGGCAGGTACGCGGCGCCGCTCTTGAGCACGCCCAGGAGGCTCACGACCGTCTCCACCGATCGCTGGAGCAGGACGGCGACCACGTCGCCGGGCCCGTTGCCGAGCTTGACCAGAGAACGGGCCAGGCAGTTGGCGCGCCGTTCGAGGTCGGCGAAGCTGAGCCGCTCCTGCGCGCAGACCAGCGCGATCGCGTCGGGGGTGAGCCGGACCTGCTCCTCGAACAGCTCCACGACGGTCTCGACCGGAAGCTCCCTGAGCAGGCCGTGCCCGTCGGCCAGGAGCCCCTCCCGCTCCTCTCCGGAGAGGATCTCCAGGCGACCGAGACGGGCCTCGGGTGCCCGGGTGGCGGCGTCGAGCAGTCGGACGTAGCGCTCCACGAACAGCCGCGCCGTGCCGGGGTCGAACATCGCGCTGTTGTACTCCAGCGTGCCGGTGACACCGGCGGCGCCGCCCAGCGGACAGGTCTGCTCGGCCAGGTCGAAGGAGAGGTCGAACTTGGCGCCCAGTGCCGGTGCGCCCGGTTCGGGGCGCACGTCCAGACCCGACAGCTCCATGGTGGGCGTCTCGTTGTTCTGGAGGGTCAGAGCCGTCTGGAACAGCGGATGACGTCCGAGGGCACGCGAGGGGTTGAGCCGCTCCACGATCTGCTCGAAGGGCACCTCCTGGTCGTCGAAGGCGTCCAGGTCGGCGTCGCGCACCCGCGCCAGCAGGTCGGTGAAGGTCGGGTTACCCGAGGTGTCGGTACGCAGCGGGAGCGTGTTGACGAAGAACCCGACCAGTTCGTCCAGAGCCGGGTCGGTGCGCCCCGCGACCGGGCTGCCGATCACGATGTCGTCGCCCGCGCCCAGGCGTGTGTGCAGGGCGGCGAGTCCGGCCTGGAGGACCATGAACAGGCTCGTGGACGAGGACCGGGCCAACCGCAGCAGGCGTTCGTGCAGGTCCGCGCCGATCTCCACCCCCGTGCTGGCGGAGGGCTGGGAGGCGCTGGCGGGCCGGGGCCTGTCGGAGGGCAGGCGCACCTCGTCCGGGGCGCCGGACAGGCGGCGCTCCCAGGCGTCGAGGCTGTGCCGGATCGCGCTCTCGGGGTCGCCGTCGTCGCCCAGGACCTCGCGCTGCCAGAGCGTGTAGTCCGCGTACTGCACCGGCAGGTCGCGGGCGAGGGCCGCCGTGCCGTGCACACGGGCGGTGTAGGCCATGGAGAGGTCGCGCGCCAGGGGCGCGGTCGACCATCCGTCACCGGCGATGTGGTGCAGGACCAGCAGCAGGACGTGCTCCCGGCCGACCCTGAACAGGTGGCCCCGCAGAGGCGTCTCGACGGCCAGGTCGAAGCCCCTGCCCGCCTCGTGGACCAGGGCCTGCCGGAGCTCCTCCTCGGAGGCGACCTCCACGCACTCGCTGCCCGGAGTGACCGCCTCGGGGGGCAGCACGTGCTGGAGGGGCTCGCCGTCGATGTCCGGGAAGACCGTTCGCAGGCTCTCGTGGCGCGCGGAGACGTCGAACAGCGCCCCGCGCAGCGCCTCGGTGTCCAGCTCGCCGGTGATCCGAACCGCCATCGGGAGGTTGTAGAGGGCCGCCGAGGTGTCCAACCGGTTGAGAAACCACAGCCTGCGCTGGGCGAACGACAGCGGCACACGCGCGGGCCGGGGCACCGGTCGCAGCGGGGGCCTGGACTGGCGCCCGGTGCCGAGCGCCGCGGCCAGACCGGCCACGGTCGGTGCCTCGAAGAGCGTGCGCACCGCGACCTCGGCGCCGACCGTGTGACGGATACGGGCCACCAGGCGCACCGCGAGGAGCGAGTGGCCGCCGAGGGCGAAGAAGTCGTCGTCGATGCCCACTTCGGGCACGTCCAGGACCTTGGCGAACAGCTCGCACAGGACGGTCTCGTCGCGGGTGCGCGGGCCGCGTCCGCTGCCGGTGACGGCCTCGGGTTCGGGCAGCGCCGCCCGGTCCAGCTTGCCGTTGGGCGTCAGCGGGAGTTCGGGCAGCACCATGACCACCCCGGGCAGCATGGCGGCGGGGAGCCTGCGCGCCGCATGGTCGCGGATCCCCCGGGTGTCGGGGCGACCGCCCGGCCGTGCGGTGACGAAGGCGGCCAGCCGCGCGTCCCCGTCCCTGGTGCGGGTGAGCACCACGGCCGACTGGGCGACGTCGGGGTGTTCGGCCACGACGGCCTCGACCTCGCCGAGTTCGATCCGGTGGCCGCGCACCTTGACCTGTCCGTCGGCGCGGCCGACGTAGCGCAGCGCGCCGTCGGACCGACGGGTGACCAGGTCACCGGTGCGGTACATCCGGCTCCCGTCGGCGGCGAACGGGTCCGCGAGGAAGCGCTCGGCGGTCATCCCCGGGCGTCCGAGGTAGCCGCGGGCGACCCCGGCGCCGGTGAGGTAGAGCTCGCCGACGACCCCTGCGGGGACCGGACGGAGCCTGCCGTCCAGGACCCGGGCGCCGGTGTTGGCGATCGGCCTGCCGATCACCGGTTCGTTCTCCTCGTCGGAACGGGCCGTGACACTGTCGACGGTGCACTCGGTCGGCCCGTACAGGTTGTGCGCCGTCAGGCCGGGGACGTCGCGCAGTTCGTCCCAGAGCCGGGCGTCGACCGCCTCTCCGCCCAAAGCGAGCACGCGCGGCCCGGTGCCGCCGTCGAAGAGCCCCAGTGCCACGAGCTGCCTGGCGTAGGAGGGCGTCGTCTCGACCGCGTCGACCTCCCGCTCACGCAGGAGGGCGACGAGCTGTTCGGCGTCTCCCCTGACGGGATCCTGGACGATGTGGAGTTCGTGGCCGTCCACCATCCACAGGAACGGGTCCCACGAGGCGTCGAAGGACACCCCGGCCGTGTGCGCGACCCGCAGGGGCCGGCCCGCGGCGGTGACGGCCGGTCCGAACACACGCTCCCGGTGCGAGTGGAGCAGGTTGGCCAGAGAGCGGTGCTCGACGACCACGCCCTTGGGGCGCCCGGTGGATCCGGAGGTGTAGACGACGTAGGCCGCGTCGCGGGGGGCCGGGCGGGCCGGAACCCGCAGCATCGGGGTGTCCAGCGGCAGCGCGTCGACGTACAGCACGGTGCTGTCGGCGGGAACGCGCGTCCGGTTCCCGGCCGTGGTGAGGACGTGTTCGGGACGGGCGTCCGCGAACATGTGGTCGACCCGATCGCGCGGGTAGGAGGTGTCGACGGGCATGTGGGCGGCTCCGCTGCGAAGCACGCCCAGGAGCGCGACCGCCAGGTCGACCGAGCGCGGCAGCACCGTCGCCACGGTCGTCCCGGGTCCGGCGCCCCGGTCTGCCAGGAGGCGGGCCAGGCTCTCGGCGCGGGCGTCCAGCTCCGCGAAGGTCAGCGAGTGGTCGCCCGCGACCACCGCGGTCCGGTCGGGAGTGCACAGGACCTGGGCCTCGAAGGCCTCCAGGATCGAGTCCGCGGCTCCGGAACGGTACGGTCCCGCCGAGCCCTCGTCCAGCTCCGCCCGCTCTCCGGGCAGGAGGAGCTCCGCCTCCTCGACGACGGTGTCCGGGGCCTCGGCCAGGACCGAGAGCAGGTGGGTGAAGCGGTCGGCGACGGAGCGGGCGGTGTGCTCGTCGAAGAGGTCGGCGTCGTACTCCAGGTCGCCGAGGAGCCCTTCGGCGACGCCGCCGGACCCCAGGTGCTCCGTCAGGTTGAGGGTGAGGTCGAACTTGGCCTGCCGGGTGCCGACGCCCTCCTGCACCGTGGTGTCCAGGCCGCCCAGGGACGGCCGCTCGGCGCGGATGTTCTGGAGGGCGAGCATCACCTGGAAGAGCGGTGGCCGCGAGCCCACGCGGGCCGGACGCAACTCCTCGACCACGCGGTCGAAGGGGGCGTCCTGGTGGGCGAAACCGGAGAGGCAGGCCTGCCGGGACCGGATGACCAGGTCATCGAAGGTCGGATTGCCGGATGTCCGGGTCCGGATGACGACCGTGTTCACGAAGAAGCCGACGAGATCGTCGAGTTCGGTCTCCGTGCGGCCCGCCGTGGGTGTGCCGACGGTCAGGTCGGAGCCCGCGCCCAGGCGGGAGAGCAGCGCGGTGAGCCCGGCGTTGAGCACCATGAACAGGCTGGCGCCGTGCTTGTCGCCGAGCCCGTTGAGGCGCTCGTGGAGTTCGGGTGAAAGGCGCAGCGGGACCGAGCCGCCGCGGCCGCTGGACTGTTCGGGGCGGGCGCGGTCCGCGGGCAGGACCGTCTCCTCCGGGGCCCCTCGCAGGGCCTCGCGCCAGTAGGCCAGCTGCCGGGAGAGCTCGCTCTCCGGGTCGTCGTCCCCGCCGAGCACCTCGTTCTGCCAGAGCGTGTAGTCGGCGTACTGGACCGGGAGGGGCGCCCAGTCCGGGGCCCGCCCCTGGGAGCGCGCGGAGTAGGCGTCGGCCAGGTCCCGGGCGAGCGGTCCCAGCGACCACCCGTCACCGGCGATGTGGTGCAGGACCAGCAGCAGGACGTGGTCACGGTCGTCGACCCGCAGGAGCCGGACCCGCAGCGGGGTCTCCACGGAGGTGTCCAGGCCCCGGCTCGCCTCGGCCGTGATCACCCGCTCCAGGTCGCGTTCGGGGCACGAGACGGCCGCGAAGTCGAGGGGGCTCTCGTGGGGCGCCAGGACGTGCTGGCGGGGCTCCTCCCCGTGCAGCGGGAACACGGTGCGCAGGGTCTCGTGGCGCTCCACCAGGTCGTCCAGCGCGGCGCGCAGGGCCCCGGTGTCCAGCTCGCCGCGCAGCCGGAGCGCGGCCGGGATGTTGTAGGCACCGGAGTCGGGTGCGTACCTGTTGAGGAACCAGAGTCTGCGCTGGGTGTGCGACAGCGGCAGCACCTCGGGGCGCTCGCGCGGCTCCAGTCGCGGTGCGGTCACCGCCTCGTCCGGGAGCACCCTCGCCAGCCCGGCGACCGTCGGGTTCTCGAAGAGTTCGCGGATGGCGGGGGCCGCGCCGAACTCGGCGCGGATCCGGCCGATCAGGCGGGTGGCCAGCAGGGAGTGGCCGCCCAGGGCGAAGAAGTCGTCGTCCACGCCGACCCGCTCGACCCCGACCGCCTCGGCGAAGAGCTCGCAGAGCCTGCGCTCGCGCTCGTCGCGCGGCGCCCGGAGGGTCTCCGAGCCGCCGGAGGGCAGGGGCAGGGCGGCGCGGTCGAGCTTTCCGCTGGGGGTCAGCGGCAGCTCGGGGACCTGGACGGTCGCGGCGGGCACCATGAAGGCGGGCAGCCGGTCCGAGGTGTGTGCGCGGACCTTGTCCGTGTCGGAGGGGTCGTCGACGACCACGTAGGCCACGAGGCGGGTGTCCGCGCCCTCGCCGACGGCGATCACCGCGGCCTGGCGGACTCCGGGGCACTCACGGACGACGGCCTCGACCTCGGCCGGTTCGACGCGCACCCCGCGTACCTTGACCTGGTCGTCGGCGCGGCCGAGGAAGCGCAGGGTGTGGTCGGGTCCCGGCGAGACCAGGTCGCCGGTGCGGTACATGCGGCTGCCGTCGGCGGCGTGGGGGTCGGCCACGAACCGTTCGGCGGTGAGAACGGAACGGCCGAGGTAGCCGCGCGCGACGGACGCGCCCGAGACGTACAGCTCACCGGTGGCGCCCGGGGGAACGGGCCGGAGCCCCGAGTCCAGGACGTAGGCGCGGGAGTTGGCGACCGCGGCCCCGATGTGGGGGGCGCTCTCCGAGGTGACGGGCGTGGTCAGGCTGTCCACCGTGGTCTCGGTGGGGCCGTACAGGTTGTGCGCGCTGACGTGTTCCAGCGACGCGAGCGTGTTCCACAGGTCGGCGTCCACGGCCTCGCCGCCCAGGGCGACGACCGTGGGGCCGCCGGGCTCGGCCAGACCCTCGGCCAGGAGCGCGCGGGCGAAGGAGGGCGTGGTCTCGATGGCTTCCAGGCCCTGTTCGCGCAGGTGGGCCACGAGCCGCTGCGGGTCGCGGCGGACCTCGTCCTCTACCAGGTGGAGCTCGTGTCCGTCGACCATCCACAGGAACGGGTCCCAGGAGGCGTCGAACGAGAGCCCCGCGGTGTGCGCCACCCGCAGCGCCCGTCCGTGGCGTTCCCGGGCGGGAGTGAAGACGAGTTCGCGGTGCGAGTGCAGGAGGTTGAGCAGGGATCGGTGCTCCACGGCGACGCCCTTGGGCGCGCCCGTGGAACCGGAGGTGTAGATGACGTAGGCGAGGTCGGCGCCGGTGGCGGGGCGGGGCCAGTCCGACTCGGGCGGGCGCGGGCCCTCCTCAACGGCGGCCCTGGTGGCCGGGTCGTCCATCAGGACGGTCCTGGGGGTGCCCTCGGGCGCTTCGTCCGGGGTCCCGGACACGGTGTCGCCGTGGGCGAGCACGATGTCCGGCCGCGCGTCCCGCACCATCGCGGCCAGTCGGCCCGTGGGGTAGCCGGGGTCGAGGGGCAGGCAGACGGCACCGGCCTTGAGCACCGCCAGCTGGGCGACGGCGAGGTCGGTGTGACGCCCCAGCCGGACTCCCACCACGCGCCCGGGGGCGGCGCCGAGCGCGACGAGGTGGTCGGCCCATCGGTCGGACAGGGCGTCGAGGCGGGCGAAGGTGAGTCGCCCGTCCGGTGCGACGACCGCCGTGCTCGCGGGGAACCGGGAGGCGGTGATCGCGAACTCGTCCGCGACCGTGAGGTCGGGCAGCGCCCGCACCGGGCCGTCGCTCACGCCGGCCCCCGCCCTCTCCTCCTCGTCGGAACGGGCGGCCAGGGTTCCCACCGGGGCGGAGGGGTCCTCGGCGATGGCCCGCATGACGGCGAACAGACGGCTCTGGTGGTCGCCGAGCTCGTCGCGCGTGTACAGGTCCGGGCTGCCGTCGAAGTCGACGCGGATGTCCTGGGTCGCCCCGAGCCCGTGGAAGATGACGGACAGGTCCTCGACGGGACCGACCGCGAGGTTGTGCGTGGTGGCCGGGAGCCCGGCGAAGACCAGCTCGCCCAGGGCCGGGATGATGTTCACCGACGGCCCGGTGAGGCGGCGACCGAAGTTCCCGTCGCGACGCAGGTCCTCGCTGCGGTAGCGCTGGTGCCGGAGCGCCCGCCGGGTGTCCAGCGCCACCTGCCGCAGGAGTTCGGACACCGGCTGGTCGGGACGGACCCGGACGCGCAGCGGAACGATGTTGGAGACCGCGGCCGGAACCGTCCGTGCGTGCGACGTGCGGCGTGTGGTGACCGGCAGGCCGAGGACGACGTCCCGGGCGCCGGTGAAGCGGTGGAGGTGGACGGCGGTGGCCGTGAGGACCGCGGTGGGCAGGCTGGTGCGCTGTCGGCGGGCGGCGGCCTGGAGCCCGGCGGCGGTCTCGCGCGGCAGGTGGTCGGTGACCCTGTGCAGGCTGGTGGGCATCCGCGGGGGCGTACCGGCCAGCCCCACCGCGTCGGGGGCGTCGGCCATGTACTCCGACCAGAAGCGGCCGTCCGTCTCCTCGGTGCCGTTCGCCCGGTAGTCGGCCTCCTCCTCCAGGAGTCGGCTCAGCGAACCGAAGGGGCTGGGGCCCGGCTCGGTCCCGGCGGCCAGGGCGTCGTGGACCTCGGCGACCCTGCCCAGGACCAGCATGGCCCCGTAGCCGTCCAAGAGCAGGTGGTGGACGCGCTGGTAGACGAAGTGGTGCTCCTCGCCCAGACGGAAGATCACCTCGGCGAACAGGGTCTCGCCCCGGACGTCCTGCGCCCGCGCGAGGTCGTCGCGCATCCACCGGCGGGCGGACTCGGCGGGGTCGGGCTCGTCGGTGAGGTCCACGACCGTGGGCCACCAGTCCTCCGGTCGGCGGACCTCCTGCCAGGGCTCCCCGTCCTCCTCGCCGAAGCGCAGGTGGAGCGACTCGGTCTCCAGCACCGCCTGACGCAGGGCGGCGCAGAGGACCGGCACGTCCAGCGGACCGTCCAACTCCAGGTACTCGGCGATGGCGTACACGGGGTTTCCCGGGTCCATCTGCTGCGCGTACCAGAGCCCGGTCTGGGCAGCCGTGAGCGGCAGTCGGCGGGTTCGGCCGGTGTTCGTCATCGAAGACCTTCCAATCGCGTCGGCGCCTCTGCCGAAGCAGCGGACGGGCCGCGGTTGCGGGGAATTGAATGCGTGTGTCCGGGGTGCCCCGGGCGGGAAACGGAGCACGCCAGCGGATCGGTCGCCCCAGGGGGGCCGGGATGACCGCTTTCAATAGCTTGTCTGTGATCACTGGTGATTCGTGGCGAAAGTTCGGAAGGATTGCGTGATGCACATCACACAAAGCAATCAGATACTTACTAAAAGCCATATTCCGGACAGGGCAAAGCGACCGGAGTGCACCACTCCGGCCACTTTGAAACGGGTCGCTAGTTGTTGATCTGGTAGTTGCCGATGAAGATGGTGAGCAGTCCGCCGTCCCCGAACAGACCCAGACCACCGAGCAGGCCGCCCGAGGGCGCGGAGGCCTCGGCGGCGGGGGCCGCAGCGGCCTGAGCGGGCGCGACGGCGAGGCCGAGGACCACGGTGGCGGCGAGGGCGGAGAGCAGGAGCGCGGAGGCGCGTCGACGAACTGACGTCATGACGGGGGTTCCCTTCGGTGGTCGGACGGGGCCTTTCGCCGGTTGGACGATCCGCCCCTCAGGGGACTATTCGTCACCGAGCGGCGGGGGTATTGGTCCGGTTCGCCATGAGTTATTCCGATCGCCTCGGCCGCGCCGCGCCTGGCGTCCGCGACCTCCGGCGCACGGAACCGCCCCCCGACAGTGCCCGCTCGGCCCCACTCGCCCCCGCCAGGAGGAACACCATTTTCTACCAGTTGGTAACAATTAACGGCGAGGACTGGAGCACCGAAGGCGGAACACCCTAGGGTTCCGACATGGGTGTATTGCGGAAGCGTGTCCTTCTTCGTGTTTTTCTGGGGTTTGTCGCCACGGTCGCGTCTCTCGCACTGATCGCCTCGCTCCTGGGGGTCTGGGCGGTACGGCGCTCCTTCCCGACCACCTCCGGGGAGCTGGCCCTCGCCGAACTCAGCGCGCCGGTCTCCGTGCTCCGGGACGAACGGGGCGTCGCCCACGTGTACGCCGACGACGCCGAGGACCTCTTCGTCGCCCAGGGGTTCACCCACGCCCAGGACCGGTTCTGGGAGATGGACTTCCGCAGGCACGTCACAGCGGGGCGCACCGCCGAACTCTTCGGCCCGGGCCAGGTGGAGACCGACATCTACCTGCGCACCATGGGCTGGCGTCGGGTCGCCGAGCAGGAGTACGACCTCCTGGAGGAGGACACCCAGCGCTACCTGGACGCCTACGCGGCCGGGGTGAACGCCTGGATCGACGACAACCAGGGGCTCTCGGCCAGCCTGGAGTACGGCCTCCTCGGGATCACCGCCGACGACTACACCGTGGAGCCCTGGACGCCCACCGACAGCCTCGCGTGGCTGAAGGCCATGGCCTGGGACCTGGGCGGCAACCTCCAGGATGAAACGCAGCGGGCCCTGCTCCTCGCCGACGGCCTCGACGAGGAACGGATCGAGGAGCTCTACCCCGCCTACCCGACCGAGAAGCACGCCACCATCACGGACACCGACGAGCACTCCGGGGCCGGCACCGAAGCCGATCTGGGCCGCGCACCCGACCTGCCCGAGGAGGCCCTCGCGGCGCTCGGCGGGCTCTCCGGCGTGCACGACGCCATCCCGGACCTCCTCGGCCCCTCCGACGACCCCGACCTCGGATCCAACTCCTGGGTCGTGTCCGGTGAGCACACCGAGACCGGTCTTCCGCTGCTCACCAACGACCCCCACCTGGGCGCCTCGATGCCGTCCACCTGGTACCAGATGGGGCTGCACTGCACGGAGCTCACCGAGGAGTGCCCCTTCGACACCAGCGGGTTCAGCTTCTCGGGCCTGCCCGGCGTGGTGATCGGCCAGAACGAGTCCATCGCCTGGGGCTTCACCAACCTCAACCCGGACGTCATGGACCTCTACCTGGAGCGGGTGGAGGGCGACGACTACGTGGTGGACGGGGAGCGGCGCCCCCTGGAGATCATCGAGGAGACCATCGCGGTCTCCGGCGGCCAGGACCTCGAACTCACCGTCCGCTCCACCCACAGGGGCCCGATCCTGTCGACCACGTCCGCGGGATCGAACCTGCGCAGGGTCGGCGAGAACCCCCGCGAGGGGGACGACGCCCCCTACCAGGTGTCCCTGCGCTGGACCGCGCTCCAGCCGGGCACCACCGCCGACGCAATCTTCTCCATGAACCGGGCCCGTGACTGGGACACCTTCCGCGAGGCCGCGAGCCGGTTCGACGTCCCCTCACAGAACCTCGTCTACGCGGACAACGAGGGCAACATCGGCTACCAGGCCCCCGGTCTGGTCCCGGTCCGGGGCAAGGGCGACGGCCGCTGGCCCGCCCCCGGCTGGGACTCGGACTACGACTGGGAGGACGAGTTCCTGCCCTTCGACGAACTGCCCAGCGTGTACAACCCGGAGTCCGGGGTGATCGTCACCGCCAACGAGTCGGTCGTGGACGAGGACTACGAACACTTCCTGACCTCGGACTGGAACTACGGCTACCGGGGCCAGCGGATCAACGACCTCCTGGACGAGGCGATCGCGGACGGCCCCGTGGGTGTCGCGGACATGGAGCGGGTCCTCGTGGACTCCCTCCACACCAGCGCCCTCGAGGTCACCCCGTACCTGCTGGACGCCCCGGTCGAGGGAACCACCGCGAAGGCCCGCGAACTCCTCGTCGACTGGGACCACCGCAACGAACCCGACTCCGCCGCGGCCGCGTTCTACAACGCGACCTGGCGCCAGCTCCTCCCCCTGCTCTTCGACGAACTCGGGGAACGCGGAATGGACGGCCGCTCACGCGGGATGCACGTGGTCTCCCAGTTGCTGGAGGACCCCGACTCGGCCTGGTGGGAGGGCCGGGAGGTCAGCGGACGGGAGGAGGTCCTGGCCGCGGCGATGGACGCCGCCGTGGAGGAGCTCACCGAACTGCTCGGCGACGACCCCGCCGACTGGCGCTGGGGCGACCTGCACACCCTCACCGCGACGCACGAGTCCTTCGGGACCTCGGGGATCGGCCCGGTGGAGTGGCTGTTCAACCGCGGCCCCGTGGAGAGCGCGGGCGGCTCCGACCTGGTCAACGCCACCGGTTGGAACGCGTCGGAGGGCTACGGCATCACCACGGTCCCGTCGATGCGCATGGTCGTGGACCTGGCCGACCGGGACTCCTCCACGTGGATCAACCTCACCGGCAACTCCGGCCACGCCTTCCACCCGAACTACGACGACCAGCTGGAACTGTGGGCGGAGGGCGCGACGCTCCCCTGGGCGGTGACCGAGGAGGCGGTCCGCGAGGCCACTGAGGACGAACTCACCCTCGTCCCGTGACTCCCGGCCCCGGAGACGTTCAGAACCGTTTCCGGGGCCCTCCCGCTAGAGCGGGAACGACGTACCGGTCATCTCCTCGGACAGGTCCCACAGCCGCCGGGCCATCTCGGTGTCGCGCGCGGCGGCGCTCCTCTTGGACGGGCCGGGCGCCCCGTTCACGAACAGGCCGGTGGGTCCGGCGAAGAACGCTCCGGGAACGTCCTGCGTTGCGGCGTAGACCGTGGGCAGTGCCCCACTGTGCGCGCTCTGGGCGAAGATCCGGTTGCCGATCCGCAGGAGCCCGTCCTGCAACGCGTTCTCGCTGCGGCCCTGGAGGTTGGTGGCGGCGTAGCCGGGGTGCGCGGCGGTGGCCAGCACCGCCGAACCCACCTCGTCGAGCCTGCGCTGGAGTTCCAGGGTGAACAGGAGGTTGGCCAGTTTGGACTGCCCGTAGGCCCGGTAGGGCGTGTAGCGGCCCTCCAGGTTGGGGTTCTCGAAGTCGATCCGGTTGACCGATCGGTGCAGGCCGGAGGAGACGGTGACCACGCGTCCGGTGACGTGTTCGAGGAGGAGGTTGGTGAGGGCGAAGTGACCCAGGTGGTTGACGCCGAACTGGGTCTCGAAGCCGTCATTGGTGCGGGACTCGGGGATCGCCATGAGTCCGGCGTTGTTGATCAGGAGTTCGAGGTCGCCCCGCCAGCCGTCGGCGAACTCGCGGACCGAGGCCAGGTCGGCGAGGTCGAGGCGGCGGACCTCGGTCGTCCCCGGGATCTCGGCGGCGGCTCGTTCCCCCTTGGCGGTGTCGCGGACCGCCAACACCACGCGAGCGCCGCGTCCGGCCAGGACCCTGGCGGTCTCCAGGCCCAGTCCGCTGTTGGCGCCGGTGATGACGGCGGTCCTGCCGGTCAGGTCGGGCAGGCTCACGCTGGTTGTGCTCATGTCCCCAAACTAGGGAGCACTCCTGAAGTTGTCAATGACAACAATGCTGGCATTGCAAACATCGGACTATGCTGGGTGGCATGCCTGACCGCCCCTACCACCACGGCGACCTCCGCTCCACCCTGTTGAGCAGCGCCGAACGCACCCTGGCCCAGCGCGGCCCCGGGGCCCTCTCCCTGCGCGAACTCGCCCGCGAGGCCGGTGTCAGCCACGCGGCGCCCGGACGACACTTCAAGGACAAGCAGGCCCTGCTCGACGCGCTCGCCCTCAACGGTTTCCGGCGACTCCAGGCCTCACTCGAACGCGCCAGAGCGGAACAGGACCACGCCGGGTCGGACACCGGGGACTACCTCCTGGGGCTGGCCCGCGCCTACGTGGGCTTCGCCATGTCCAACGCGGCCCTGCTGGAACTGATGTACGCGCGCAAGCACGACAGCGACGTCTCCGACCAGCTCGCCGCCGCCGTCGGGGACATGATCGCCATCGTCCTGGACGCCATCTCCGAGGGGCAGCGCGCGGGGGAGATCATCGAGGGCGACCCCACGGCCATCGCCTTCACGGTGACCTCCACCCTGCACGGGTTCGCCTCGTTCAGCGGCGACGAGAACACCGAGGACGTCGACGAGTCCCTGCGGAACGTGGTCCGGCTCCTGATGACCGGGCTCAGCCCTCGCTGAACCGGCACGTCCGGGCGGAGGCCTCCGTTCGGGAGGCCTCCGCCGGGGTCAGTCGCCGTACTCGCCGTGCAGACGCCACCAGGCGTACGGCTCGCCCTGGGGAACCCCCTCCGGGCTGTCCTCCCACAGCTCCTGGCGGCCCAGCGGGGTGAGGTCGAGCAGGCTCCAGTTGGTGCCCAGCTTCTCCACGCCCCGGCCCTGGGTGAAGTAGGTCCGGTACACGCTGGAGTCGTCCCGGATGAACACGCTCAGCCCGAAGTTCTCGCCGCCGTCCACGGTGACGCCCATGTCCTCGTTGAAGCGGCCACCGAAGGAGGAGTACCAGGGCACCGTCCACCCCATCCGCTCACGCACGGCCGCGATCTCCGGGTAGGGGGCCCGGGACACCACGGCGAGCGTGGTGTCCCGGGCGTTGAGGTGCTCCGGGTGACCCAGGTTGTCCACGACCATGGAGCAGCCCTCGCACTGGTGGTCGGAACCGGGCGCGAGCATGAAGTGGTAGACGACGAGCTGTCGGCGCCCCTCGAAGAGGTCCGTCAGGGAGTACTCCCCGCCCGGGCCCTCGAACACGTGGTCCTCACCGATCCGGTACCCGGGCTGCCTCCTGCGCTCGGCCGCGAGCCGGTCCTGGGCGCGGGTCAGCTCCTTCTCCTTGGCGATCAGGTCCTCGTGGGCCCTGTGCCACTCGGTCTCCGTGACCGCGTCGGGCGTGTACATGGCTTCCTCCTGGGGCGCTTCGGCGGGGCCGCTGAGGTGTGGAAGGCCACCACCGTGCCCTCCACGGTGCCATCGCCGTACGACATTCGGCCGCACGCTCGGCCGAAGGGCCGTCGTGTCGGGCCGGAGGGGGAGCGAACACACGAAGGCCCACCGGGGAGTCCCGGTGGGCCTTCGAACGTTGAAGGGCCGGTGCGGCGGTCGCCTCACGGCGGGTGGCACAACAAGGCTCCTGACCACCACTGGGGTGCGGTATTCCCTGAAGGCTTTGATTAGAGCCCGGGGGACACTTAAACCGCACCGACCCGCTCCGTGTAACGACCCCACCCCTGGTGCTATTCCGCGAGCCCGGAGAAGTTTTCCGGGCCCACCATCAGAGGGCGCCGAGCCATCAGAGGGCGCCGGGGCCGGCCGGTCAGACGCTGCTGACGGACAGCTTCACCGCGAAGCCGAGGAACAGCGCACCCGCCGCCGAGGTGGCGCCCGCCGTGAGTCGCCGCCGGCGGCCGAAGGCCGCCGCCAGCCGGGTACCGCTGAAGATCAGCACGGAGAGGTAAAGCAGGCTGAAGGCCTGGAGCAGCAGGCCCAGCACCAGGAAGGACAGCGCCGGGTACGCGTAGGCGGGGTCGACGAACTGCACGAAGAAGGAGATCAGGAAGAGGATCATCTTCGGGTTGAACAGGGACACCACGAGCGCTCGGTGGAAGGGACGTTCACCGGTGGGCGCCTCCGTCGCGTCCGCGTCGGCCGCACGCTGGTCCTCGGCTCTCTGGTGCCGTGAGGTCCAGATGGCGTGGGCCGAGCGCAGCATCCCGATGGCCATCCAGACCAGGTAGGCGGCTCCCGCGTACTTCACCACCGAGAAGAGCAGCGGACTGGCCTGGAGCAGCGAGGCCGCACCGGCGGCCGCGAGCAACATGAGGAGGGTGTCGCCGGTGAACACACCGGCGGCAGCCCTGTACCCCGTGCGGGTACCGCTGCGCGCGGCGACGGAGAGCACGTAGAGGGAGTTGGGCCCCGGCAGGAGCACGATGAGGACGAGTCCCGCCAGGTAGGTCGGCAGGTCGGTGATACCGAGCATGGACGAAGTGTGTCATCCCGCCCACGACGGACCACACCCCGGCCGCCCCTTGCCGCCCCAGTGC